>CAMJJO010000072.1 GCA_946406095.1 uncultured Bacteroidales bacterium
GGAAAAGTCGGTAAAACGGGGGATGAAAAAAACAGCAGAGAAACAAGTATAATTATAAGGATTTATCAATAGTTTTTTCGTATTTTCGTGCCATTATGATGGAAATGAAGGAAAGACAGGAGGCGATTCTTGAAGGATTGAATCCAGAGCAGAGAAGGGCGGTGGAATCTGTGAACGGCCCGGTGTTGATAGTTGCTGGTGCGGGATCGGGCAAAACCAAGGTCCTGACCTGCCGTGTGGCGTATATTCTGGCGCAGGAAACCGGCCCGGACGGGGAGCAGACCGACCCGTCCCGTGTGCTGGCGTTGACATTTACCAAGAAAGCCGCCGAGGAGATGAAGGAAAGAATCGCCCTTCTTGTGGGCCGCAGGAAGGCCCGCGGGGTGGTGATGGGGACTTTCCATTCGGTTTTCATCAGGTTCCTCAGGGACTATGCAGTCACGATCGGCTATCCCGGCAATTTCACCGTCTACGACCGCTCCGACTCCGAAAGCGCAGTCAAGGCCTGCGTCAAAGAACTCAAACTCGACGAAAAGACATACAAACCACGCGAAGTGCTGGCCAGGATATCGTTCGCGAAGAACGGCCTCTTCACTCCGGCGGCATATAAGGCAAAAACTGAATTCACCCAGCAGGACGAGCACGGAAAGAAGCAGTTCCTCTGGAAGGTGTATGAACTCTACCAGCAGAAACTGAAGGATAACGGAGTGATGGACTTCGACGACATCCTCCTGAATATGAACATCCTCCTGAGGGATAATCCGGAAGCCTGTGCGGAAATCGCCTCTCGCTTCGACCATATCCTCGTCGACGAGTATCAAGACACGAATTATGCGCAGTACCTGATCCTGAAGAAGCTTGCCGCACGGCATCGGAACATCTGCGTGGTGGGGGATGACAGTCAGTCGATTTATGCGTTCCGGGGGGCGCAGATCCAGAACATACTCAATTTCCAAAAGGATTATCCGGAGAGCAAGATCATACGCCTTGAGCGTAACTATCGCTCTACCAGGAATATAGTGGATGCCGCAAACTCGGTTATCGCCCATAATGAAGGGCGTATCCCCAAGACCTGCTATTCCGAAGGTGAGGCGGGGGAGAAGATCGAACTGATCAAGTCTTTCACCGAGCAGGAGGAGGCAGTGCAGATTGTGAGCAAGATCGTCTCCAGAGTGATGCAGGAGAAGGCCGAGTACTCGGATTTCGCCATCCTTTACCGCACCAACTCTCAGTCCAGGGCGCTGGAGGAGGCGCTCCGCCGGAAGAACATACCATATATGATTTACTCCGGCAATTCCTTCTTCGACCGGGCGGAAATCAAGGACATGATGGCCTGGTTCAAGCTGGCGGTGAACGTGAATGACGATGAGTCCTTCAAGCGTGCGGTGGGAAAGCCCAGCCGCGGGATAGGGGATACATCCATCTCCGGGCTGAACGAACTGCGGCGCGCCAGGGGAGTGACATCCCTTTTCAAGGCCGCGGCATGCGAGGATTTCTTCGAGTTCCTCCGGCCTGCGGCGATGACGAAGATCCGCGAGTTCTGTGCTCTGGTGAACCGGCTTGCGGTTGCTGCCGCGAAGGGGGACGCATTCGACGTGGCTCGGCAAATCTACGATGAATCAGGGCTTTACGCCTTTTATAAGTCGGATACTTCCATCGAGGGGATGGCGCGTACTTCCAATCTGGACGAGTTGCTGAACTCGGTGCAGGCGTTCAAGGAGGAGAGGGTGGAAGATATCCTGGCGGATGTGGATGAAGTGGATAATGAATCCATCCCCCCTATCACCCTGGCGGATTTCCTGGAAACGACCTCCCTGCTGAGCAATGCCGATACTGAAGACAAGGACGACAACGGTTCCAACAAGGTGGCACTTATGACGGTCCACTCCGCCAAGGGCCTGGAGTTTCCTTATGTATATATTGCCGGAATGGAAGAGAATCTCTTTCCGTCCGGAGGGATGATGGCTTCGCCGGCCGATATCGAGGAGGAGAGGCGTCTGTTCTATGTTGCCCTTACGCGTGCCAAGAGGGCAGTGGGGGTGTCGTTTGCGTCTACCCGTATGCGAAACGGCAAGCACGAGAGCAATGCGCCGAGCCGCTTCATCCGGGAGATAGAATCTCAGTATGTGGCTAATCCGTTGAGGGATAGCGATTTCGATGTGGAAGATGATGACGATGATTCCGGCATTCCGTTCTGGTTCCGTCAGTCGTCAGGTTCCAGATTCGGCGGTTACAGCACCCGCAGTACCGGACAGGCTCACTCCAGCGCTGGCTATGGTGCTTCCGGCGGATCCAGGTTCGGGACGGGCGGCTACAAAGATTACGGTCGTTCCGGAGAGGTGCGGTCGGTGCGTCAGCCTTCGGGCGGGCAATGCGCGGCCCGGCCCACCTGTCCGCCGCGGATGGATAAGACTGCGCCGGCCTCCACGACGCGAGTGGTGCCGCCCGTGGCCAAACCCGACGTGATCGACCCTAACTTCGTGCCCGTGCCGATGAAAGAACTCTACGTCGGCGAACGAGTAGAACACAACCGCTTCGGCCCCGGCCTGATCAAAGAAATCACCGGCGAATTCCCCGAACTCAAAGCCGTAATCGACTTCGACAACTACGGCACGAAGGTCCTTCTCCTCAAATACGCCAAACTCCGTCCGGAAAAAAAATAAATACCTGGTGCAAGGTTTTCGAATCTGTGGGTTTTAATAGTAAAAAGATATTATTATGAAAAGATTTGCACTGTTATCTGGTATTGTTATTTCTATTGCCCTGGCCACTGTTTCCTGTTCAAAAATGGATGGGGATGGTTTTATGCGTGGAGACTATTCGCCTAGTGAGGCAGGTCTTGATGCTGCTGATGGTTCTGGAGGTGCATCCGCCGGTGTCGTAACCGCAGGGGAGTGGAATGATTTGGATAATTGGATGTTCTGGAGCAATCTGATGCTTTCTCCGGCTTCCGAGGACCAGAATGGGTATAAGGTAGATCTGGCGGGGATGTGCGATTATTGGGGATTCTATACGAATAACAGGGTTGCAGTGCTGGTCCAGGACTCCAATCAGAATCCTGCCCGTGGTGTGAAAGTGTCCCTAAACCGAAATGGCGCCCCTGTCTGGAGCACATACACCGATAATGCCGGACGTGCTGATTGCTGGGTCTCGCTATTCCAGAAAGATACCGAGGTGGACAATGCGTCTCTTTCCATCTTCTTGGATGACAAGCAAGTTGCCGGGAATCCTGTTGTGAGCAAGTGGAATGCGGAGCAAAAGGAAACCATGAATGTCTATACCGTAGCAACGGTTCCCACTGCGAAAAAACTCGCAGATGTGGCTTTTATTGTGGATGCTACCGGTTCTATGGGAGATGAAATCAATTTCTTAAAGAAAGACCTATTGGATATTTTGAATAGGACGACGCAGGCGCAGAGTGACGTCTCTTTTCGCACATCTGCATTGTTTTATAGGGACAAGGGAGATGATTACGTTACCAAGGTCTCGGATTTCTCTGCCAAGGCCAGCACTACTATAGAGTTCATCAAGAAGCAAAATGCCGGTGGTGGCGGAGACTATCCCGAAGCCGTGCATACTGCCCTTGAGACAGGCTTGCAGAAACTGTCATGGAGCGAGACTCCTTGTACAAAACTGGCCTTCATGCTTCTGGACGCTCCGGCCCACCACGAAGAAGCAATCATCAAAAGCCTTCAGAAGTCCGTGGAATCATACGCAGCCCAGGGAATTAAACTTATTCCCGTCGCTGCAAGCGGTGTGGATAAGAACACTGAATTCATGCTCCGTTTCTTCTCGATACCCACCGGAGGCACCTACGTCTTTATCACCAACGACAGCGGAGTCGGCAACGATCACATCGCCGCCACTGTCGGTGAATATCAGGTTGAGCATCTCAACGACCTCATGGTACGCCTGATAAACAAATATACGGAATGAGAGTGCCTTCTACAGGCCCCTTATGCCCTTATAAGCGCGATGGCGACGAGGACCAGGCTTAAGAGGAAGTAGAAGAGGATGGTTACCAGTAGGTAGATGAGGCCGGTTTTGATGGTGAGTTTGAGGGCTGGGCGGTTGCCGAGTCCAAGCCACTGGCGATAGTCTATAAACAACAGGATTCCCATCACGAAGACGCCCAGGTCCGCGCTTTTTCCAAAGGTGACCAATAGCGCCAAGAACATAAAGACACAAAACTGGCAAAGGACATAGGCCGATGCTGCGGCTGCACCGGAGACGCTGACGTTGTGTTTCTTCCGGAGTAACCAGACCATGGCGAACCATAGCAGCAGGAAGTTCCCCAGAAACAACGGAATACCTTTGCTTCTAAGGTCGCCTTCGACTGCCGCCAGAGACTCTTTCCATGGAGTATCGGCTTTCTCCGGATACAAATCCAGATGCGTCAGGATCAATGACTGGGTAGCAGTGGACAGCAATGACTGGATTATCCTATTGGATTTATCGCTCCTCGTAGTACTGTCCACCTGGATGGTATTTTTATTAACGGCCAGATCCATCTGGAGATCAGAGTTCTCCAAGCCTTCGATCAAACCATCGGCAAAGGTGGATTTTGCCGCGTCTGGCTTCACCACTGCCATGAGAAGGGTAAACACCGAATAGAACACCAGCAGTGCGGTAAACGGAGCAAGGTAGCGTTCATGCTGTCCGCGGATATAGTCCCGGATCATATATCCCGGCCTCATGAAGAGGTGGGAGAAGGTGCGCTTGGCATCATCGTTCAGGAACGGAATGATAGCCTCTCCGGTACCTTTGAAGATGCCATCTTTATTTTGCTTTGTCTCACGCTGCTTCCGCCAGGGAACATATCCAAGTTCCCTGTAAATCGCCCATAACCTAAGTCTGGGTTGAATCCAGTTGGATACCCGGCTCATTCTTTTTTCTTTTTAGCTGCTTTCTTGGCTTCCTTTTCAGCTTTGCGGGCGGCAATCCTGGCTTGTTCGGTCTCGTAGGCCATCTTGGTGGTGATCATCACCACGCCGTTGCCTCCACGGGAGCCGTAGATCGCGGCACTGCCGTCTTTCAGCACCTGGACGGAGTGGATCTGATTGGGATTGACGCTGTTGATGTCGTCGGTGATTACCCCGTCCACGACTATCAGTGCCTCGGAATAGCCCATCACGGCCTGCGTTCCCCGGATCCGCAGAGTGCCGTTGGGGTTGATTTCCACCCCCGGCACCCGGCTCCTGATATAGTCCGAGATGCTTTCGTAGCTCCTAACAGCCATTTCATCCACCTTCACGGTGTTCACGGCAAAGCCAAGGCCTTCGCGGGTCGTGGATCCATATCCAACGTCGACCACCTCGTCTTTCGGGTTCTCGGTTTTTTGCGAGGGGAGTCTGCCGGCGCTCCCGCAGGCACTCAAGAGGAGCACCGCGGGAACGCAGAACAAACTCAGCATTTTCGTCATTTGCACCATTTATCCAGCCAGTCGAAGAAGTTGCGGTGCCAGAAGAGTGCATTCTGGGGCTGCAGGATCCAGTGATTCTCTTCCGGGAAGATGATCAGTTTGGAAGGAACACCCATCATCTGGGCGGCATTGAATGCGGCCATTCCCTGCTCGTAGGGGATGCGGAAGTCCATTCCGCCGTGGATGCAGAGTATGGGAGTATGCCATTTGGTGACCATCGAAGAAGGGGAGTTGGAATAGTGCCTCTGTGCCTTGGGAGTGGATGCGTAAGGCGCACCGGCCTGCTGCATTCCGCCGAAGGTGATGCCGTCGCCGGCAGGGCCTATGCCCGCAGCAGGGTCGTAGGCGTACTCAGTGAGGCCGCCGTTATCCCAGTTCGCGAACCACATCTCCTCGGTGGTGAACCACAGCTGTTTCTCGTCGAATATGCCGGCGTGCGCGATGAAACAGTCATAGAGATCCCCGTGAAGGCCTTCCAGCATATATGCGGAGTAGCCGCCGTAGGATGCACCCACGCAGGCGAGCTTGCCCACATAAGGCTTGCTCTTGATATAGCGGCCAGCGGCAAGATAGTCCTGCATGTTGAGCCCCGGGTAGTCGCCGGAGATCTGCTCCTTCCATTCCTGCCCGAAAGCGGTGGTGCCGCGGCGGTTGGGAAGGATGACGATGTAGCCCTGCTGCGCCATCATGCGGTAGCACCAGCGATAGCTCCAATCCTGGGAATTGCTGCCCTGGGGGCCTCCGAGCACGATTTCGATTGCGGGATAGACCTTCGAGGCATCGAACTTGGGAGGATAGACCACCCAGCACTGCATCTGCTTATGATCTACGGTCTCCACGAACACCGACTCCTCGCAGATGGGGGAGAGCTGGTCCAGGATGTGCTTGTTTTCGGTGGTGATCTGCTTGCGGACAGGCTCTGCCCCGGGGATGACGCTCACCAGTTCCACCGGGAATTCCAGGCTGTAGTAGGAGGTCAGCAGCTCCACGCCTCCGTCCTCTTTGTCGAGGATGGCGAAGGGGGAGAAGAAGTCAGTCCACCAGTCGCCGGGGGTGAGGCGCTCGATGGTGCCGTCCAGGCTGGCGCGGAAGATGCTCTGCACCGCCTCGCCCATAAGGGCGTTGAAGTAGATCTTGTCCTTGTGCCAGACGGGGCCTGCCACGTCGTGGTCGAAGTCCTCGCCGAGGCGGCGGATGTTGGTGGCGCTGATGCCGGCGGTCTGCCCGACCTCACCGGCTGCCCCGAAGTCGATATCTGCCACCATAAGGCGCTGCTGATCAGCCTCATAGCCATCGCGGGGCATAGAGATCCAGGCGAGGTGCTGTCCGTCCGGGCTCCAGACGGGATCGGTGTCGTATCCACCCTTCTCGGTCACTGCCACCGTCTCGCCGGTGACCACGTCGAAAATATAGATGGAAGTGTTGGTGCTGAAGGCATACTGCTTGCCAACCTTCTTGCGGCAGCTGTAGGCGATGTGCCTGCTGTCCGGTGCCCAGTCCAGCTGCTCCACTCCGCCGAAAGGCTCGGTGGGGAGTTCGAACAGTTCCTCGGTGCCGAGGATGTCCATGGAATTCTCCGCAGTGATCTTGCTGCCGTTCAGAGGCGCCACGTAGCTGCGGGGAACATCGGTCACCCAATGGTCCCAGTGGCGGTACATCAGGTTCTCGGTGGCATAAGCCTGGGCCTTGTCGAGTTTGGGATCGGTGTCCGCAGGCTGCACCACGGCGGTATTCTTCACAGTGCTGGTGTAGATGATCTGAGCCTCGTCCGGAGAGATCTTGAACTCGCCGATGCCGTTGGGTACGTCGCTGAGTTTCACCTTCTTGCCGAGTTTTCCATCTTTGTAGGGGGCCTTGTAGAGCTGGCCTCCCTGCACGAAGAAGATGCTCTTTCCATCCTTGCTCCAGCGGGCGTTGCCCACGCTCTTTCCCTCGCGGGTGAGCTGCTGGCGGCCGGATCCGTCCGGATTGCAGATAAAGAGGTTCCGCAGCGAATTGTTGTTCTCGATAGACTGATATGCCACTCCATAGAGAATCTTGCTGCCGTCAGGCGAAAGCTGGGGATCGCTGAGACGCCCCAGGGACAGAAGGACCTCCGGAGTCATCACTCCGTCTTTGATATCCACCTGCATGGGTTCCACATAAGTGCTCTTGGCACAGGATACTGCTATCGCCATAACGATAAGGGTTTTAAGTAGTTTCATATATCTAACTGATTTTGCTATAATCTTTTATGTCGTATTTTCCTTTGCGCAGCTCCTCCGCAAGCCTGGCATTCACCGGCAGCTCCAGTTTGGGATCCGCCGCCAGAACCTTGTCGGCATAGGCGCGGGCTTCGTTAAGCACCAGACCATCCTTGGCAAGCGATGCGATGCTGAGTTTGATGGGCAGGCCGCTCTGCTGGGTGCCTTCCAGGTCCCCGGGGCCGCGCATCTTCATGTCCTCTTCGGCAATCTCGAAGCCGTCGTTGGTGGCGCACATCAGTTCCAGGCGCCTCTTGGCCTCGGTGGAAGTCTTGTAATCGTGCACCAGTATGCAGTAGCTTTCGTCGGCTCCGCGGCCGACACGCCCGCGCAGCTGGTGCAGCTGGCTGAGGCCGAAACGCTGGGCGCTCTCTATTACCATCACGCTTGCATTTGGCACGTCCACTCCGACCTCGATCACGGTGGTCGAAACCAGAATCTGCGCCCGCCCCTCGGCGAAAGCGGACATGTTGAAGTTCTTTACTTCGGCAGTCTGCTGCCCGTGGACTATGGCCACTTTGTAGTCAGGGTCCGGGAAACGCTTCAGTATCTCTTCGTAACCCTTTTCCAGGTTGTTGAGGTCGATCTTTTCGCTTTCGAAAATCAGGGGATAGACCACGAATACCTGCCTCCCCAGCGCTATCTGCTTGCGCATGAAGTTGTATACGCTGCCTTTCTTGGCATCGGAAATCATCGCCGTCTTTACCGGCTTTCTGCCCGGCGGCAGTTCGTCTATTACCGATACGTCCAGATCCCCGTATAGCGTCATCGCCAATGTCCTTGGAATTGGCGTTGCCGTCATAATCAGTACGTGCGGGGGCACCTGGACGCTGCTGGCGGGTGAGGGAACACCCGCCAGCGCGGGCCCTTTCGACCAAAGCTTTGCCCTTTGATCCACACCGAAACGATGCTGTTCGTCGATTACTGCAAGGCCGAGGGCATGGAACTGAACATTGTCTTCTATCAGTGCGTGGGTGCCCACTATGATGCCGATGCTGCCATCCCGCAGACCCTCGTCAATCTCCCGGCGCTCTTTCTGGGTGCTGCTGCCGGTCAGCAGGGCGCACTTCACTCCTGTGGGTGCAAGGTATTTGGAGATATTTGCAAAGTGCTGTTGCGCAAGCACTTCCGTGGGCGCCATGATGCAGGCCTGGTAGCCGTTGTCTATGGCCAGAAGGGAACTTAGAACGGCCACCATGGTCTTTCCGGAGCCCACGTCCCCCTGCAGCAGGCGGTTCATCTGGTGCCCGCTGCGGATATCTTCCCGGATCTCGCGTATCACGCGTTTCTGCGCGCCCGTGAGTTCATAAGGAAGGGCGTTGTAGCAGGAGTTGAAGGCGGCGCCGACCTTGGTGAGGGGCAGGCCGATGCTCCCGCGGGACTGTATATATTTCTGTTTCAGCAGGGAAAGCTGGAGGAAGAAGAGTTCTTCGAACTTCAGCCTGCGGACGGATTTTTCGAGGGCGTAGTGGTCGGAGGGGAAGTGGATGTTGCGAAGTGCGTATGAAAGCGGCACCAACGCATTCTCTTTCAGCACATAATCCGGCAGAGTCTCCTTGATTTCCGGCAGGCACATCGCCAGCGCGGCAGACTGCAGTTTGCACATCACCTTCCCGGTTATGCCGCCGTTCTTGAGTTTCTCCGTGCTGGGATAGACCCCGGTCAGGGTGCCTTTGGCCTCGGTTCCGCCGGGCACGGGCGCGTCGACTTCCGGATGCACTATGTTCAGGCGGCCGTTGAATTCGGTGGGTTTGCCGAAGAAGACGAAGGTGCTGCCCGGTTTCAGGCGTTCCACGTTCCATTTGGT
>CAMJJO010000073.1 GCA_946406095.1 uncultured Bacteroidales bacterium
GAACTCCAGCCCCGCGGCAAGCAGGTGTTCAGCCCCGACAGGGGAAGCATCTGGTATCAGCCGGTGTCCGGCATCTGGCAGACGGTTTGGGCAGAAGCCGTGAACGTCAACGGCCATATCGCTGATTATAACGTACATAGCCTGATAGATGGCACTCTGGATATTTTCCCCGAAGTTCGTGGTGACGGCGAGGCGGAGGTGGAACTCCTTCAGGATGGCAAGGTGATCGCCAGCGCCCAGGCAAAGGACGGCAAGGCACAACTGAAGATCGACGCCCCCCACCTCTGGAGCCCGGACGACCCCTATCTCTACGGCCTGCGCATAAAACTCGTGAAGGATGGCAAGACCATCGACAAAGTGGATGGCTACACCGCCTTCCGCGAGATCAGCGTAGTGAAGGATGCCGACGGCCACAAGCGTATGGCCTTGAACGGCAAGCCCCTCTTCCATTTCGGCCCGCTGGACCAGGGATGGTGGCCGGACGGTCTCTACACCGCTCCTACCGACGAGGCCCTGAGGTATGACCTCGAGCGCACCAAGGAGTTCGGTTTCAATATGATACGCAAGCACGTGAAGGTGGAGCCGGACCGCTGGTACTACCATTGCGACCAGCTTGGAATCCTCGTCTGGCAGGATATGCCCAGTATGCGCCGTTGCAAGCTGGAAGAATGGGGCCAGGGCATAGACAAGTACGATGCCGGCAATTCCGACCAGCTCACCATGCCCGCCCGCGGCAACTTCATCCGCGAATGGCAGTGCATAATCAACCAGCACAAGAAGTTCCCCTGCGTGGTGGTATGGGTGCCCTTCAACGAGGCCTGGGGCCAGTTCGACACCAAAAAGATCGTGGAGATGACCAAAACCCTGGATCCTTACGGCCTGGTGAATATGGCTTCCGGAGGCAACTGGATTTCCGGCGGAGTGGGAGACATCCTCGACTCTCATCATTATCCCGAACCCGCCATGCGCATCTGGGATCCTGAAATGGTGAACGTGCTCGGCGAATACGGCGGCATCGGCCTGCCGGTCGAGGGCCACACCTGGGTGGACCAGCGCAACTGGGGCTATGTGAAGATGTCCAACACGGATGAAACCACGGCCAAGTACGAAGAATTCGCCAAACTTCTCATCCCCCTCGTCAAGGAAGGATGCTCCGCCGCCGTTTATACCCAGACTACCGATGTGGAACGCGAGGTGAACGGCCTTATGACCTACGACCGCAAGGTGGACAAGCTCATCCCTGCACGAGTGGCCGCCGCCAACCGCGAGGTTATCGAATCAATGTAAACCCTGCTGCAAAGAAAAAGCAGAGTGCGGTGAGAAGACCGATTGCTGCGGCAAGTGCGAAGGCGAAAAGAAAGAATGCTGCGAGAAGGCAGAATAGTTTTCAAAGTGCTGTTAACGTCCCCAAAACAAGGACGTTAACAGCAAAAAAGCCTTAAAATGCGGTTGACGTCCCGAAAACAGGGACGTCAACCGCATTTAGTATGTCCGAATCCAGACTTATTTGGCATCCATCGCCTGGCAGGCAGTGATGGCGATGAGGTTGTAGACATCGTCCACGGAGCAGCCGCGGCTGAGGTCGTTGACCGGCTTGGCGATGCCCTGGAGGATGGGGCCGATGGCTTCGGCGTGGCCGAGGCGCTGGATCAGCTTGTAGGCGATGTTTCCGACTTCGAGGTTGGGGAATACCAGCACGTTGGCGTTTCCTGCAATCTCGGAACCGGGAGCCTTTTTCTTGCCCACGGAAGGCACCAGGGCGGCATCTGCCTGCAGTTCTCCGTCGATCTTCAAAGAAGGATCCAGTTCCTTTGCGAGGGCGGTGGCCTCAACGACCTTGTCTACCACTTCGTGCTTGGCGGAACCCTTGGTGGAGAATGAAAGCATTGCCACGCGGGGATCCGCGAAGCCTGCCACGCTCTTGGCGGTGCGGGCGGTGCAGACCGCGATCTGCGCGAGCTGGCCGGCATCGGGAGCGGGAGTGACTGCGACGTCGCCGATCACCAGCACGCCGTTCTCGCCGTACTCGGGAGCCTGGGTGATCATCAGCATTGCTCCGCTGACGCAGGTGATGCCGGGAGAGCACTTGATGATCTGCAGGGCGGGGCGGAGGGTCTCTCCGGTGGTGGAGAGGGCGCCGCTGATCTGCCCGTCGGCATCTCCGCTCTTGATGATGAGGCAGCCGAAATAAAGGGGATCCAGCACGGTTTTGGCCGCGATCTCCGGAGTCATCCCCTTGTTCTTGCGAAGCTCATAGAGGAGATTCGCGTATTCCGCGGTCTTCTCGCTGGTGGCAGGGTCGATGATGGTGGCCTTGCCTATGTGCTTGAGGCCAAGCCCTTCGGCATAGGCGAGAACCTTCTCGCGGTTGCCGATGAGGATGATATCCGCAAGGCCGTCCGCAAGGGCACGGTCTGCCGCGGTAATGGTGCGCTCCTCGAAAGACTCGGGGAGAACGATGCGCTGCTTGTTGGATTTGGCACGCGCAACAATCTGTTCAATAAGTGACATATCGTTATTTTGCTACTATGTTCATTGTATCGAGGGCGATCATAAGTTCCTCTTCCGTGGGGATGAGGGCAACCTTGACCTTGGAGTCGGGAGCGCTGATGAGGGCTTCTTCGCCGAAGGCCTTCTCATTGGCTGCGAAATCCAGCTTGACGCCGATGGAGCCCAGTTTTTCGCAGACGCGGCGGCGCACCTTGTGATTGTGCTCGCCGATGCCGGCGGTCCAGACGATAAGGTCTACCCCGTCCAGCACCACACTGTAGGCGCCGATCAGCTTGACTATGTCGTAGGTGAGCTTGTTGATTGCAAGGCGGGCGCGGGCATCACCGTTGGCGGCGGCTTCCTCGGTCTCGCGCATGTCGGAACTCACTCCGCCGAGGCCGATCAGGCCGCTCTTCTTGTTCATGATTGCGGTCATCTCGTCCGGGGAGATGTTCTTTTTCTTCATCATGTAGGGGATGACGTTGCAGTCCACGTTGCCGCAGCGGGTTCCCATGATCATGCCCTCGAGCGGGGTGAATCCCATGGAAGTGTCGATGCACTTGCCGTTCTTGACCGCGGTGACGGACGAGCCGTTGCCGATGTGGCAGGTGATGATCTTGGAGTTGTTGATATCCAGACCCACGAACTCTGCGCCCCTGCGTGACACGTATTGGTGCGAGGTGCCGTGTGCACCGTAGCGGCGCACATGGTAATCCGTATAATAATCATAAGGAAGCGCGTACATATACGCGTAATCCGGCATCGTCTGATGGAAGGCCGTGTCGAATACCACCACCTGGGGGGTCTTGGGCAGGACCTGCGTAATCGCGTGGATACCAAGGAGATGGGCGGGATTGTGGAGAGGTGCGAAATCGCAGCAGATCTCGATTTTCTTGAGCACGTCGTCGTTTACGAGGCAGCTGCCGTCGAAGAAATCGGCACCCTGCACGATGCGGTGGCCGACTGCATCCACATCGTCGAAAGACTTGAGAACTCCGTGCTCGGGATCCACGAGGGCATCCATCACCAGCTTCATTCCCAGCTTGTGATCCGGGATGGGAAGAGCCTTTTCGAATGATGCTTTTCCTTTCGGTTTATGGGTAATGTTTCCTTCGGGAAGTCCGATTTTCTCGACAAGACCCTTGGCCTTGACTTCATAATCGGTGGCGCTCTTCATGTCAAATAACTGGTATTTGATCGAGGAGCTGCCGCAGTTGATGACAAGTATGATCATATTTTGAAATTATGTGTTTTCGATAGCTTACAAATTTAAGAAATAATGCTTACTTTCGCAAAGAGTAAAAAGTGAATCGTTATGAATGAGGCGCGGGATGTGGTGCTGATATCGTTTCCTTTTGCGGCGGGGGTTGCCCTCGCCCAGTTCTGCCCGTTTTCCCTTTTTCATATCTCCCTGGCAGTCAGCGCGGTGCTGATTCTGCTGGCCCTTGGCGGGTTGCTGAAGGGCCGGGGCTGGTTCGGGGTGATGTTTTTTGCCGTGGGGATGTTGTGCGGGGCGGCGGGTTCACTTGCGGAAGATGGCGGAATTGCAGTGGGTGGCGGATTGTCCGGAGCCGGAGGGATCGCCGCGCGGGCGCTGGAGAGAACGGATGCCGTCATCCGGCAGATTCCATTCCCCCACGGAAGCACCAACGAACTCCTGCGGGCGCTGCTGACAGGGCAGAGGGACGGTCTTTCGCGGGAGACGACAGATGCCTTCCGGGCGGCGGGGGCATCGCACATCCTCGCACTCAGCGGCCTGCATCTTGGCATTATCTATCTGCTGCTGAGCAAGTTGCTTGCGCTGCTGGGGAATGGGCGCACGGCATCAGTAGTCCGCAGCATACTGATTGTGGCGGCATCCGCATTCTATGCCCTGATGACCGGAGCCTCCCCCTCCATCGTCCGGGCGCTTCTCTTCATCACCATCAACGAAACAATGCGCCATTTCCCGGGGCGCAGGAAAAGCCCCCTTGCAGTCTGGTGCTGTGCGCTGATGATCCAGCTGGTCGTTTTTCCCTGGGCTATCCGTTCCGTCGGATTCCAGCTCAGCTATCTGGCGATGCTGGGGATCTTCACCATCTTCCCCTGGCTCGAGGGCTTTTATCCAAAACCCGCAAAAGGATGGAGCCCGATGCGGTGGATGTGGGTTTCGATGGCGCTCAGCATCTCCTGCCAGATCTTCACCGCTCCCCTGGTGTGGCTTCGCTTCGGCACCTTCCCCAAATACTTCCTCCTCACCAACCTGCTGGCCCTGCCGCTGACTTCCCTGCTGATGTTCGCCGCCGTTCCGCTGCTGCTGCTTGCCCTCGCCGGCCTCTCCCCCGGCTGGCTGGTGTGGACGACAGACAGCCTCGCAGAATTGCTGCAAGGCTGTCTGACTATTATCGCGTCGCTTGGCTAAAAACGGCCATTCGGAGCGAAGCGACTAAGCCCCCTACCAAGGGGGTTTGGGGGTTGTAACCGTGCATCTGGGCGTCAAAAACGCCCAGATGCTCCTCCGCCACCGAAAGACCCGCCGCCGAAGCCGCCGAATCCACCGCCGCCCCAACCGGAGCCACCGCCGAATCCGCCGCCGCTCCAGGTGCTGCGGGACGAACCGCCGTTCCCGAAGATGATGGTAGGGCCGCGGAAACTGCCGGTGCTGCCGCCGCCGTGATGATTGTTGTCTTTAGAGGCAGCGTAGATGATCAGCACGAAGATCAGAAGGAAAAACAGCCCCATGACGAGGGCGGCGCCAAGAGCATCTTCGCCGGTATCGTCGCGCGGCTCGCTGATCTCCCCTTCCGCCAGAGCCATCAACTCTACACAGGCCTTGCTCACCGCCGGCCAGTACTCGTCCTTGCGCAGATGAGGGCCCATGATATTGCGGATGATGCGTGCTGCATAGGCGTCGGGAATAGCTCCTTCGAGCCCGCGGCCTACCTGGATTGTCACGTCCACATAGCCGCCGTTTCGGGTCTTGAGGAGGATCAGCAGACCGTTGTTGCGGGTGCTGCCTACCCCCCATTCATTTGCAAGCGCGAGGGCGAACTGGGCCACGTCGTAGTCGTGAAGGTCGGTCAGGGTGACCACGCAGATCTGGTTGGAAGTGCGATTGTCGAAATCCACCAGCACCGTTTCGAGGGAGTCCACCTCATACTGGGTGAAGGCGGATGCAAAGTCATTCACCAGCCGGGGAGGCTGGGGAGAGGAAGGGATATAATCCTTAACCGCCGCCCTGCACGGGAATGCCAGGGCGACGATCAAAAGAAACAAACTTATCCTCTTTGGGAAAGGCATCAGAACTCTACCTTGGGAGCGGTCTTTGCGGCCTCGTCAGCCTCGAAATAACCCTTGGTGGAGAAGCCGAAGATGTTGGCCAGCAGGTTGTTGGGGAAACGGCGGACGGAAATGTTATACTCCTTTGCGGTCTCGTTGAAAGCCCTGCGTGCTTCAGCGATGCGGTTCTCGGTGCCTTCGAGCTGTGCCTGGAGATCCAGGAAGTTCTCGTTGGCCTTGAGTTCGGGATAGTTCTCCACGACCATCAGGAGACGGTTCAATGCGGAACTTACCTCGCCCTGTGCCTTCTGGTATGCGGCCACGTCCTCGGTGGAGAGATTACCACCGTTCACCTGAGTGGCAGCGGCGCGGGCATTGACCACGGCCTCGAGGGTGCTGCTTTCGTGCTGGGCATAACCCTTCACAGTTGCAACCAGGTTGGGAATGAGGTCTGCACGGCGCTGATAGTTGTTCTCTACCTGGCCCCAGGCGGCGGTGACTGCCTCGTCTTTATGAACGAGTCCATTGTAAGCGGAAACGCCCCAAATGGCAACGATGGCGATTATGCCAATCCAAACAAGTGTCTTTTTCATTATAATGCGAATTAAAACTATCTTACGCAACGGACGTTTGCCCTCAGGCTCTCCTTGCCGTATTCACCGCTGAAGAAAGCAGGCTTGTCCACATAAATATATCGGGCGATGCCTGTATCTGCACCGGAAGCATCGGCTGTCCAGAACATCGCATATTCTTTATAAGAACGGAAGGCGGCCTTGTTCCCCTCTACCACGGCATAGCCCAGCGGAATGGCCGAGAAGCGGCTCTTGTTGGTGATCTTCACATCCGGCCAGAACTCCCAGAGTTTGTCCCCGTTGAAAGTGGCATCCACCATCAAGGCTCCGGCGGCATCGCTCTCCTTTCCGGCCACCGCCTCGGCCAATGCCTTGTATTCGGCATCGGAAGGCAGATGCCATCCTGCAGGGCAGGCGCCGGCAGCCTCGGTCCAGGTGTAGAACCGGCCGAACAGTCCGGAGATCGATTCAGCATTCTCGAATGCCTTGCCGGCACCGCTCCAGGCCAGATTCTGCACCATCCAGTCCTTCCCTCCGATGGAGCTGTAGTAATACTTCTGGCCGTCGCGGGCATCGGTGAAATAGCTGGCGGACGGAAGGAAATCATATCCCTTCAGGGAACCTGTGCCAAGGGCGGGATCGAAAACGGTGAAGCTCGCTGTCGCGGTTCTCTCGTAATACCCATCGGCAACTATGCCTACGGAGAAAGAGAATGTGGAAAGGGAATCCACGGTGACTTCGAAATCGAACTCGCGGCTCTTGGATGCCGGATCGCTTTCCAGGCGGATGGTATCTTTTACCCCGGTGAAGGGATTGGTCCAGTAACAAGTGAAGAGAGTGTCCGTCTCGTTTTCCTTGTAGCCGCCCTTCGGCACCACGTGAACCACATCCCCGAACTGGAGATATGTCGGGAATTCGAAAGACAAAGTGCCATTCAGATACTCTTTGCCGGTGGCCGTGTCATCGTCCTTCTTGCACGAAACTGCAACCAGAGCGAAAACCGCCACGGCCATTATGGTAATGTTGCGAAAAAACTTCATCTCAAATCGTTTATCTTGCAAAGATAATACAAATATTTTGCCGAAGTGACAAAAGGACGGTGTGGTACACAAAAGTTTTAGTTATATTTGCGTACTATGAACGAGAATGAAAAGAAAATGAGCGAAGAAACGATCAAATTGGAATACAATACCGAGCGTGAGAGGCTTCAGATAACGGAATATGGGCGCAACGTGCTCAAGATGGTGGAGCACCTGAAGGAGATCCCGGACCGCGCAAAGCGCAGCGAGCAGGCTGTAGCCGTGGTCAAGACGATGGAACTCCTCAATCCCGGAGTCAAGGCACAGGAAGAATGGGAGCATAAGCTCTGGGACCAGCTATATATCATTGCAGGGTTCGATCTGGATATCGACTCCCCTTTCCCCTGCCCTGTCAAAGAAGAATTCGAGACAAAGCCGGTGCCTCTGCCGATGAAGGGCACCAAGATCAAGGCCACGCATTACGGCCGCAATATCGAGAAGATCATAGACCTCCTCTGCGGCGAACCGGACGGAGAAGTGAAAACCGCAATGATCCGGTCTCTCGCCAACTATATGCGCACCCAGTATCTGATCTGGAACAAAGACAGCGTGGCGGACGAGACCATATTCGCCGATATCGAAAAACTGTCGGACTACAGGCTCAAAGTGCCGGAGGGGCTCAGCCTCAAGGGCTTGTCGCAAGATGCAAGCTTCGCCCGCCCCACCATCGGCATCAAGCCTCAGGCGGGCAGCAAGAACCGCAACAAATTTTATAAGAAAGGCAAGAAGAAATGAGCAGATTCGGTGATTACATTGCATTCTGGCGCAACTGGGACGACCAGGAAAGGAGCACTGCCAAAGTTGTGGCCGGGCTCCTGACCGGTGTGTTATGCCTTTTCATACTCATTTCCTGCGTCTCTTATCTCTTCCACTGGCAGCAAGATATGAGCCTGCTGGGAGATCCTTCGATGATGGACAGCGCTACCGAAGTCGGCAATGCAGCCGGCAAACTTGGGTATCGCACCGGGCATCTGCTCATCGGCAGCCTGTTCGGCCTGGGCAGTTTCGCATTGCTGATCATCCTCGTGGCTGTCAGCATCCGCCTCATCGCCCGCAAATGGAACTACTCCCTAATCAAGACCACGCTCCTGGCTGTCAGCGGCACGGTCGTCGCATCTCTTCTGCTGGCATTCGCCGGCAACCTCGCCGGCATCCCGGACATCTTCGGGGGCGGCCTCGGCGGCGAATTCGGCAGGCAGGTGGTGCTCTGGGGCAACAATCTGTTCGGGCTCATCATCTGCGGAGCCATAATCCTGCTTCTGCTGATCTGCTGGCTGTTCTTCACCAGCAAACACTTCTCCAGCTGGGTCTACAACCTGGGGCACAAGAAGGAGGATGACGGATTTCAGCCAGAAGACACCGACGATTATAAAAAAGAAGAAGTCGAAGTCGAACCCGAAGACGTAGTTCCTGTGGAGGAGGTATCCCCTTCTTCCGTCGGGTCCTGCGGACCCCCTCCCGTCTCCGACGGGCCCCTCCCTCTACATCCGAGGGCGGATATGACTCCAGAAGGGGATACCTCCTCCACCGGAGAAACGCCTGCAGATGAAGGAAAGGATTCGCTGATAGTCGAAACCGACGATACGCTGGATGACGACAATTACCAAAAGCTTCCTCCCATCGACAACC
>CAMJJO010000074.1 GCA_946406095.1 uncultured Bacteroidales bacterium
CGGTGAGTTCGTGGGCGCCCTTCGGCAGCGTGAGGGTGTAGAAGCCGTAAGGGTTTGTCACTGCGCCGGTAATTCCCTGGCCGGCGCTTGCCTGGCTCGCTGCGCCCACCTGCACGGCGCCATTCGCCCCTGCGCTTGGTTTGCGCGCCACCACTCCCGCCGAAATCAGCGTCTCCCCGGTCTTCGCGTCGGTGATGTACCCGCTGATGGTCGCTTTGCCCGATGTGCGCGACACCCCGGTCTGCGCCGCGGATCTGGCTTGTGCTGCCACCCCGGTTTGAGCTGCCGCTACCGTTCCCGATAATAGTATTGCAAAGGCCACTGTGGCCCGCAGAATCCTCAATTTCATATTCACTTAAACCGCAGAATCGCGATTCCTTGCATAAAGATGCAAATTCCGCGCCCCCGGCTGCACCGAATCCCCTTTCTCTGTCGTTTTGTTCCCGTTTTTAGCCGATTTCCGGAACAAACATCGTAAATACAACGGTTTGTTCCCAAAATCAAGGGTTTTTGGGAACAAATGCAGGGAATTCGCCAACTTGTTCCCGTTTTGGGCCATTTTTCGGAACAAACGGACGCGCGGTCATCACGCACGGTTGCCAAATAGTTCCGATACAACACCCCTGTCCAACCGAAGCATCCTCTGAATCTGACCTTCCGAAGCATTATAGTCGCTCCGCATAGTTTTCGCCAATTCGATTTTCGAGTTGTTGGGGAGAAACTTAACTCTGCCGTCTCCGTACTTCTTTTTTGCCAGCAGGGATATGGCCGCAAGCATCTCGTCGTCCGTAAGGAAAATAGTGTCCCCCAACTTTTGTGCAATCTCAGAATAGGCCTCGTAGTTTTTGGACGCAATGGAATAATACTGGTGCGCATCACGAAACAGGGCTTCCCCGTATTTAATCGCACAAAAACTCTGCGGAAGAATCATATCGTTTTGAACCATATACCCGTCCGGCAGTTCCGGAATCCGGCTTCTGCATAGTTTCAGTTTTTCGTCCCGGGTCAGGTCGCCGAAAGGCCGGGCGTCAGTTGCGAATGCATGAGGATTGAAGTAAAGGTATCCGCCGCCCCACGGATAAGAGAACGGGGTGTAGGACGGATTTACCAGATACCCGTTCCGGTTGGTGTAGACAATCTCGAACCGCAAACTGCGTAAATTGTCTATAGGTAAATAAGAGGCCTCGAAATTATCGAAGTTGGCGAAACGTCCATTGCTGTTCCTATAGCGCCGCAACCTTCTTTTAACTTCGGCGAAGAAGTCCTTGCACATTGTCTCAATGGCCTCCACGATTACGTGGATATGGTTGCTCATGACTTGAAATGTAAGGATTCTCACCCCTGTGAGCGCAGCGGCGATCGCAATCACCGTCATGGTAAACTTGTAATCTTCCTCCGTTTCGCAGATAATCTCCATTGATTGCCCGTCTGTGCAGATGTGCCAGAAAGGACCGCCGTTCAAAAAGGTCAATTCGCAGGATTGTTCCCGCTGGGAGGGGGACAGATGTCCGTAAGATGAAGAGGCTTTCATTGCGCCGTCATTTTATAATCCAACAAACAAATCCACCGCACTAATGGCAGCGTTCGACGAAGGTAGTAAAAACATCGGTCCTTGTCAACCTGAATTTTAGTTTGTTCCGAAAATTGGCCCTTTTTCGGAACAAATGCCGCGAAACGACAGGTTTGTTCCCGAAACCGCGTGTTTTTCGGAACAAACACCGGAAAAACAAAGGTTTGTTCCCAAAATCAAGGGTTTTTGGGAACAAATGTACTGGGGGGACCTTAAAGGGGGCGTTCAAGGAGCCCGCTACACCGCAACCGGCGCTTTGATGGCAGGCCAGGGATCGTAGTCTACGAGGGTGAAGTCTTCGTATTTAAAATCAAAGACACTCTTTACATCGGGATTCAGCAGCATCTTGGGCAGGGGCCGCGGCTCGCGGCTGAGTTGCTCCGCCACCTGGTCGAAGTGGTTCAGGTAGATATGCGTATCCCCGGTGGTGTGGATGAATTCTCCCGGCTGCAGGCCGCAGGTCTGAGCGATCATCATCGTCAGCAGAGCATAGGATGCGATATTGAAAGGTACTCCCAGGAAGGTATCCGCGCTGCGCTGATAAAGTTGGCAGCTCAATTTCCCATCGGCCACATAGAACTGGAAGAGGCAGTGGCAGGGCGGCAGGGCCATCTTGTCCACCTCGCCCGGGTTCCAGGCACACACGAGCATACGGCGGGAATCCGGATGGTTCTTTATCAAATCGATCACCTGCGAGAGCTGGTCTATGCTGCGTCCGTCCGGGGCCGGCCAGCTGCGCCACTGGTGGCCGTACACAGGGCCCAGATCCCCGTTTTCATCGGCCCACTCATCCCAGATGGTCACCTTGTGGTCCTGGAGATACTTCACGTTGGTATCCCCCGAAATGAACCACAACAACTCGTAAATAATCGACTTCAGGTGCACCTTCTTGGTGGTCAGGAGAGGAAAACCCTCCGAAAGGTCGAAGCGCATCTGATATCCGAATACGCTTTGGGTGCCGACTCCGGTGCGGTCGGTCTTGATCACCCCGTTTTCGCGTATGTGCCGCAGTAAATCTAAATACTGTTTCATAATGTTCCAAACGCCCAAATTATTGCCTGTTCAAAGGTCTGACCCGGCTCCAGCAGGGTGGAAGGATAGTCCGGTTTGTTGGGGCTGTCCGGGAAGTGCTGGCACTCGATCGCCACGGCGTCATAGTCGTGGTAGATGTGCCCGTTCTTGCCCTCGGGGCAGCCGTTCAGCCAGTTGCCGGTGTAGATCTGCACGCCCGGCTGGGTGGTGTAGACCTTCAACGTGCGTCCGCTCTTGGGCGAGCAGAGTTCCGCCGCCTCGGCCAGCTGGCCCTCTATCTTCCCGTCAATCACCCAACAGGCATCGAAGCCCTTGCCATAGTTGATGGCGGGGAAGTCTGCGCGGAGATCCCGCCCTATCTCTTTCGCCGTCACGAAATCCATCGGCGTGCCTGCCACCGGCTCGGACTCCCCAAGGGGAATCAGGGTGCTGTCGGTGGGCAGATATTCGGATGCGTTGAGGCGCAGGAGATGCTTTTCGATGCTGCCGGCGCCCTCTCCATCCAGGTTGAAGTATACATGGTTCGTAAGGTTCACCACCGTGGCGGCATCTGCCACCGCCGCAAAGGTCAGCTCCAGCTCGTTGTTCTCCGTCCACACGTAGCGGGCGGTCACCTTCAGGTTGCCGGGATAGCCCATTTCTCCGTCCTGCGAGAAATACATGAACTCCACCGCGTCACCGTCGATGCGGGAGTCCCAAACCTGGTTCTGGAAGCCCTCGGGGCCTCCGTGCAGATGGTTGGGTCCGTTGTTGATAGGGAGGTCATAAACCTTCCCGTCCACCTCCAGATGTCCCTTGGCGATGCGGTTGGCATAGCGCCCGGGCACTTTTCCGGAGCAGGGGCCGTCGGCGAAATAGCTCTCGGCAGCGGGATAACCGATCACCACGTCCCCAAGCTTTCCATCCTTGTCCGGCACATGGATCTCCACGATCGCCGCACCCACGCTCCCCAGCACCACATACGCACCGGAAGCATTCACTATCTTGTACTTATAGATTTCCTTTCCTTGGGCCTTGCCCCAGAGTTCTTTGGTAATAGTGTTCATTCGGAATGAAATTTGGTTGTATCTTCAAAGATAGCAAAAATATCCTTATCTTTGAGAGTTCAAACAGTGTATTATGCTCAAATGCCTCATCGTCGCAATCAGCGACAAAAACGAAATCGGAGTCAAGGGTCAGCTGCCCTGGCACATTGCCGACGACCTCAAATACTTCAAGGCCGTTACCCACGGATATCCGGTGATAATGGGCCGTACGACCTATTTCTCCCTGCCTTTCCATCCGCTTAAGGGCCGCAAGAACATAGTCCTCAATCTGGGTGGAGAAGATATTCCCGAGGCCACCTGCGTATATTCTTTCGAGGAGGCCTACAAGGAGGCTGAGGCCACGGGTCTGGACAAGTGCTTCATAATGGGCGGAGCCTCCGTATACCGCGCTGCGATGCCGGAAATGGACCGTCTCTACATCACCCACGTCCACACCGAAGTCGAGGGCGCCGATGCCTTCTTCCCCGTTATAGATCCTGAAGTCTGGCACCCCGTCAGCACCTCGGAAACCCATGTCGACCCTGAAACCGGTTATGAATTCGAATTTGTCGTTTATGAAAAGAATTAGGCTTGCCGTACTGGCCGCCATTGCGCTGATTTCCGGCGCCTGCTCCACCTCGAGATATGTGGCGGAGAGCACTCCCGTAGTCGACGAGATTACCCTGCTCGCCCCTTATTGCCGCGTGAACGTGCTGGAGAGAGACGGCAAATTTTATTATTCCGACAGCCTCTCTTTCATCGGCGAGATGCTTATAGACGCCGCTATAGAGGGTCAGGGCCTGCCCATCCGGAAGGTCATCACCGTGGTAGGCCGCAGCAACCAGGCGGCGCTGGACCGCGACTATGAATCTATAGTCGATTTCCAGCCGGGGAACATCTCCAACACCCGAATCCCTTCCACGCTTCACGCTTTCCTCACCACGAACTCCACCCGCTACGCGCTGATGGTGTATTCGGAGGGTTTCGTGCGCAGCAACCCGCACGCTGTTCTGGCGGAGGGCCAGCTCCGCTACGCATCCGACATCTACCTCGTTCTGGCAGATGTCCGCACCGGCAGGATAGTCTACTTCAACAGATCCCGTCCGGAAGAGGGGGATCCGCTCTCTGCCAAGATGATTTCCCGCCGCGTAAAACTCCTTCTGGAGGGCCTGCCAATTGGCAAATAGGGGGAAATTCAGCAGCCGTTTCGCCATGATCATGGCGATGGCCGGCTCCGCTGTGGGGCTCGGTAATATCTGGCGTTTCCCCTATATGGTCGGCGAGCACGGCGGCGCTGCGTTCATCATCATCTATATAATCTGCTGCCTGCTGGTTTCGCTGCCCGTTTTCTTTGCTGAGGCAACCATCGGAAAAGCTACCCGCAAAGACACTTTCGGGGCGATGGAGGCGATTGCGCCGGACGGCCGCTTCAAGAATGTCGGATATATCGCCATCGTATCCTCTTTCATCATCCTGTCCTTCTACAGCGTGGTGGGAGGATGGAGTTTCGATTATCTGCTGCGCTCCTGCGCCGGCGGTTTCAGCGGCAAGAGCATCACCGAAGCCCGGGAGGTTTTTGCCGGGATGGGATCGTCCGTGCTGGAGAATGTGGGGTGTATGCTGGTGTTCCTGGGGCTGACTGCGGGAATTGTGGCGGGCGGAGTAGAAAAGGGGATAGGGCTGTTCTCCAAGATTTCGATGCCGGTGCTGCTGGTAATGATGATAGTGATTGCGAGCGTCTCCCTGACCCTGCCCGGTTCAAAGGAAGGCGTCGCATACCTGGTGCGGCCGGACTTCAGCAAACTCAACGGCGCAGCCATCGCCGCCGCCCTCGGGCAATCTTTTTTCAGCCTCTCCCTGGGTGTCGGCACCATCCTGACATACTCCTCCTATATGCATGAGGATGAGGGGATTATCGCCGCCGGGTCCTGGACGGCCTTCTTCGATACCTGCTTTGCGCTGATTGCCGGGTTTGCAATCATGCCGGCGGTGTTCGCAGCCGGGATAGAGCCCTCCGCCGGGCCTTCGCTGGTGTTCGAGACCCTGCCCGTGATCTTCTCCCGGATGGGGGTGGTGCTGCCGGTGGTATTCTTCCTGGCGATATTGATTGCCGCCCTCAGTTCTTCCATCTCCCTCCTGGAGGTCGTAGTGGCCTGGCTGGTGGAGCAGAAGCATACCACCCGCCCCCGCGCAGCCCTGCTGGTGTTCGTTTTCGCCGCCGTTCTGGGAACCGCCTGCGCCCTGGTGCCAAAAGTGTTCAACACCTGCGATTTCATCTCCTCCAACGTGCTGATGATGGCAGGGGCCCTGATATTCTCGATGATAGTCGGGTGGATAATGCCGCGCGAGACTGTCCTGCAGCACATCCGCTCCCGTTTTATCTACGGGCTCATCCGCTACGCCGCCCCGGTGATGATAGTGGCCATCGCGGTAACGAATTTACTGTAATTTTCTTATCTTTGCCTTGATATGGCAAAGGCCCCCGAAGATACCCCGTTGCTCAAGCAGTATTTCAGCATCAAGGCCCAGAATCCTGAGGCGGTGCTGTTGTTCCGCGTTGGGGATTTCTATGAATCCTACAGCGACGACGCGCTCATCACCAGCAAGGTGCTGGGGATAGTGCTGACGCGCAAATCCAACGGCGAAAAGGGCGACACCCCTATGGCCGGAATCCCGCATCATGCTCTGGCACAATATCTTCCAAAGCTGGTCCGGGCCGGCTACAAGGTTGCCATCTGCGACCAGCTGGAAGACCCTAAACTCGCGCAGGCAAAACTGGTAAAGCGCGGGATAACGGAGATTCTCACCCCCGGAATCGCTTTCGGCGAGGGGATGCTGGAGCAGAAGGAGCACAACTGGCTCTGCGGGCTTTGCTTCGATAACGATCAGGTCGGCGCAGCCTTCCTGGACGCTTCTACCGGCACTTTCCGTGTTGCTCAGGGCTCACTGGATTATATCTCCACCCTGCTCGCATCCTTCTCCCCCAAGGAACTGGTGGTGCAGCGGGACTGCGTGAAGGGCGCCCGCGAGCGATTCGGCGACTATTATATCACCCCCCTCGAAGAGTGGGCGTTCGTTTATGATTCCGCGGCGGAAAAACTGCGCTCGCAGTTGCGTGTGGAGTCCCTGAAGGGCTTCGGCGTGGAGAGTTTCCCTCTCGCCATCTGTGCCGCCGGGGCGGTAATCTATTATCTGGAACAGACGCATCACGAGGGCCTGCGGAATATCTGCAGCGTCTCCCGCATAGATGAGGGAAAGTTCGTGTGGATGGACCGTTTTACCATCCGCAATCTGGAAATCTTTGCGTCGAACGCCGGCCGTGAGGGCACCAGCCTGGTGGATGTGCTGGACCGCTGCTCGTCCCCGATGGGTGCGCGCCTGCTGCGTTCCTGGCTCTCGATGCCGATAATGGATCGGGCCGCGCTGAATGCCCGCTACGACTGCGTTCAGTTCTTCTTCGACAACGACGGCCCGCTGGATGAGGTGCGGAGGCTGATTTCGGATGTGGGCGACCTTGAGCGCATCCTCTCCCGCGCTGCCACCGGAAAGCTTCTCCCCCGCGAAATGATGCAGTTGCGCAGGTCCCTGAGGCAGATGGAACCCATCAAAGCCCTCTGCTCGGACACCGGCATAGAGGCTCTGGACAGGCTTCTGAAGGGGATGAAGAACTGCGGGAAGCTGCTCGCGCGCATCGAAGCCACGATGGCCGAAGACCCCGCCGCGCAGATAGGCAAAGGCCCCGTCATCGCCCCCGGAGTGGACAAGACCCTGGACGAACTCCGCAGCATCTCCACCGGCGGCAAGGACTACCTGCTGCAGATGCAGGCCCGCGAGGTGGAGCGCACGGGGATTTCGTCGCTGCGCATAGGATATAACAACGTGTTCGGCTACTACCTGGAGGTGCGCAATACCTTCAAGGACCAGGTGCCGCCCGAATGGGTGCGAAAGCAGACCCTGGTGGGCGCCGAACGCTATATCACAGAGGAACTTAAGGAGTACGAACAGAAGATTCTTTCGGCCGAAGGCACGATCTACGAGATAGAAAGCCGCATCTACGGGGAGCTGATTGCCGAGGTGCAGAAGTCCATCCGGGACATCAAGACAAACTGCGACATCATCTCGCAGCTGGACGTGCTCTCGGGCTTCGCCGTGCAGGCTATCGAACGCCGCTACTGCCGGCCCGAGGTGGACGGCGGCACTGTGCTGGACATAAAGGCCGGCCGGCATCCGGTTATCGAGACCCTGATGCCTCCGGGCGAGGAATATGTGCCCAACGACGTACATCTGGACTCTTCCGACACCCAGATAATGATACTGACCGGCCCGAATATGGCGGGTAAATCCGCGCTCCTGAGGCAGACCGCGCTGATTGTGCTGATGGCGCAGGTGGGTTCGTTCGTGCCCGCAGAGTCGGTTCGGATGGGCTATTTCGACAAGATATTCACCCGCGTCGGCGCCACCGACAACATCTCCCGCGGAGAATCCACTTTCATGGTGGAGATGCTGGAGACGGCGATGATCATGCACAACCTTTCCGCCCGCTCGCTGGTGCTGCTGGACGAAATCGGCCGCGGCACTTCCACCTACGACGGAATGAGCATCGCCCGCGCCCTGGTGGAGTACATCCACAAGTTCGGCAAGGGTGCCAAGACCCTCTTTGCCACTCATTATCACGAACTTAACGATCTGGAAGATATATATCCGCGCGTGAAGAACTACCACATCGCCGTCAAGGAGGTGGGGAAGGATATCATCTTTTTGAGGAAACTGACGGAGGGCGGAGTTTCGCACAGTTTCGGTATCCACGTGGCGCGCCTGGCCGGGATGCCCCGCGAGATTGTGGAGAGCGCCGAGCGTACGCTGAAAGACCTTGAGCGCAAGGAGAATAGCGTTCGTGCAGTGGCTCAGGCCGGTGCGGTGCAGGACGACGGCAGCGTGCAGTTGAATCTGTTCCAGTTGGATGACCCCACCCTGAGTGCTCTTCGGGCTCGTCTGGAGG
>CAMJJO010000075.1 GCA_946406095.1 uncultured Bacteroidales bacterium
CCACGGACCTTTATATGGTCGGCGAAGTGTGGATGGGCGCATCCGAGGTGGCACCTTACTACGAGGGCCTTCCCGCCTGCTTCGAGTTCGATTTCTGGGAGAGGCTGAAATGGGTGCTGAACCAGCGCACCGGCTGCTATTTCGCCAACGACCTGATGGGATACAGGCAGAAATATGCCGCCGTCCGTCCGGGCGCCATCGCCGCAACCAAACTCACCAATCACGACGAGACCCGCGCCGCCACCATCTTGAATAAAGACCTTGCCAAGCTCAAGCAGGCCGCAGCCTTCCTGATGACGGCAGAAGGCGAGCCCTACATCTATCAAGGCGAGGAACTTGGTTATTGGGGCAAGGACAGCGACGACGGCGGAAGGGACGAACTCGTGCGCACTCCCATAGTCTGGGACAGGGCATTTTCTGCCGCCACGAGGGACCTCGACGGCCATTTCGATATGACACTGGTGACCGACGAGATCTCCGTCGCCGCACAGGAAGCCGACAAGGAGTCGCTTCTGAGGGTTTATTACGAGTGGACCCACGCCCGCAACAGCTGCCCTGCGCTTGCCGGAGGAAAGATGTCTTCCCACCCCAAATACAACAACGACAACAGCCAGGACAAGACTGTCGCCGCCTGGTATATGACGGCTTCCAATGGCGCCAAGGCCCTGGTGCTGCATAATGTGGGATCTTCGTCTGTGTCGCTGTCGCTGCCGGATGACAAACTTTCCGATATCGCGGTTTCGCTGGGGGATGTTAAGGTTTCCGGTAGTTACGTGGAGCTCGGAGCGAACTCTTCGGCCGTATTTGTCCAATGATAATAAAACGAATAGCATATGAAATCTAAACCTGTCCTTTTCGCCGCGATTGCGGCCGTAGCGCTGAGCGCCTGCTGCGGTGCTCCCGTGAAAAACGTCCATCCCGAATGGACCTACAACACAGTGGTTTATGAGGTGAACGTCCGCCAGTTCAGCCCCGAGGGCACGTTCAAGGGCGTCGAGGCCCAGCTGCCCCGCCTGAAGGACCTGGGGGTCGACATCCTCTGGCTGATGCCCATCAACGAAATCGGCACCGAAGGCCGCAAGGGCACTCTCGGCAGCTACTATGCCATCTCCGACTACAAGGCCGTGAACCCCGAGTTCGGCACGATGCAGGACTTCGAGGACCTGCTTGCCGCCGCCCATGAGCAGGGCTTCCGCGTGATCCTGGACTGGGTGGCCAACCAGACCGCACCCGACAATGTGTGGATGACGGAGAAACCCGCCGATTTCTATGAGAGGGATTCCCTCGGAAACGCCATCTGGGAGTATGACTGGACCGACACCCGCAGCCTCAACTACGAGAACAAGGAGGTCTGGTATGCCCAGGAGGATGCGATGCGCTTCTGGCTCGACAAGGGAGTGGACGGATTCCGCTGCGATGCCGCCGGCGAGATGCCTTCCGAGACCTGGCAGTACCTGGTGCCCGCCCTGCGCCGCGCATATCCCGAAATCTATCTGCTCGCAGAGGCGGAAAAGCCTGAGTTTACGGCAGATACGATGTTCGACGCCACCTATGCCTGGGAGATGCATCACATCGAGAACGCCATCGGTAACGGCCCCGCCAACAAGGACGGCGTGAAGACCGCGGCCGAACTCCGCGAGTATCTTGAAAAGGATGCGGTGAACACCCCGGCATCCGCTTTCCGCCTGGCATTCACCTCGAACCACGACGAGAACTCCTGGAACGGCACCGAGTTCGAGCGCCTGGGAGATGCCTGGAAGGTGATGGAGGTGCTGAATTTCACCCTTCCCAAGACCCAGCCCCTCATCTACACCGGGCAGGAAATCGGCCTGGACCGCAGGCTCGAGTTCTTCGAAAAAGATCCCATAAGCGACTGGACTTCAAACGAATACACCGCTTTCTACAAGTCTCTGGTCGAGCTCAAGCACTCCAATCCGGCCCTTGCAGCAGGAGAGCGCGGAGGCAAGGTCAAGTGGATAGAAACCGGAGATCCCGACGTGCTGGCCTTCTCGCGCAAGGTCTGCGGAAACAAGGTGACGGTGTATGCCAACCTGAGCGCTGAACCCTCCGAGCCCATCAAGGGCGAGTCCCTTCCTGCATGGGGATACAAAATCATAGAGAAGTAGTTATGCTGAATTTCAAGATTGAGTATCATACCCGCTGGGGAGAATCTCTGGCGCTGGTAGGCGCGGACGACAAGGTCTGGCCTATGAACTACACCTCCGACGGCATCTGGACGCTGAGCATTCCCTCTGCAAAATCCGACCTCCTCAAAGACTACTTCTATGTGGTGATCGAGGACGGTCTGTGGATGCGCACCGAGTGGGCTCACCATCACCGTTCGAAGGAGGATGCAAAGCAGACGATCTGCGATGCGTGGATTGACTGCCCCATCCCCGGATGCCCCTTCCCCCGCGAGCACTCGGCTGCAATTTTCGACCAACCAGGATATCGCGGAGCAGGCACGGCAATCCCCGTTTTCTCCCTACGCAGCGAAGAGGGTTTCGGGGTGGGCGAATTCAACGATATCCCCCGTTTCGTAGACTGGATGGAGCGCACCGGACAGAGCGTCCTTCAGCTTCTTCCCATCAACGATACCACCCGCCACGGAAAGTGGTCGGACTCCTATCCCTATAGCCCGGTCTCTTCCTTCGCCCTGCATCCGATCTACATCCATCTTCCCGATGTGGGCATTAAAGAAGATGCCACCTACAAGGCTCTCCGGAAGGAACTGAACGCACTCCCGACCGTGGATTACCCAAGGGTGGTCGAGCTCAAAATCAAGTATCTGCTGAAGGCTTATGCAGAGCGCGGCGGAAAAGACCTCGCCACCCCCGCCTGCAAACGCTTCGTCAAGGAAAACGCCTACTGGCTGGAACCTTATGCTGAATTCTGCGCCCGCAGGGACGGCAACGACGCGGACTTCTACCGCTGGGTGCAGTTCCATCTCGACAAGCAACTCTCCAAAGCGGTCAAGTACGCCCACGAAAAAGGAGTGTTCCTCAAGGGCGACCTCCCCATCGGAGTGGGCCGGGACAGCGTGGATGCAGCCAGCTATCCTCAGCTCTACAACCTCGACTCCAGCGCCGGTGCTCCGCCGGATTTCTTCAGCGCGGACGGACAGAACTGGGGTTTCCCTACCTATAACTGGGACGAGATGGCAAAGGACGACTATGCCTGGTGGAAGGCCCGCCTCCGCACCATGGCAAAGTATTTCGACGCCTTCCGCATCGACCACATCCTGGGCTTCTTCCGCATCTGGGAGATTCCTCTTCCGCACAAGAGCGGCCTGCTGGGGCACTTCAACCCCGCGATGCCTTTCAGCCGCGAGGAGATAGAGCATCTCGGCCTGCCCATCCTGGGGCTGTTCATAGAAGACCCCCGCAAGCCGGGCTGGTTCCATCCCCTCATCACTCCTGATACATCGGGGCTCGATCCTTGGCAGAAACAGCGCTTCGACGCCCTCTACACCGATTTCTTCTATCACAGGCACAACGACTTCTGGGCCCGCAACGCGATGAAGAAGCTTCCCAAGCTCCTGAGCTGCACCGGAATGCTGGCCTGCGGCGAAGATCTGGGGATGGTGCCGGACTGCGTGCCGGGCGTGATGGATCACGAGAAGATCCTCTCCCTGGAGATGCAGCGAATGGAGAAAGGCCGCCCCTGGCCCTATCTGAGCGTGGTGGCGACATCCTCGCACGACATGACCTCCATCCGCCTCTGGAACGGGGATGACAAGAGCCCCGAGGAGTGCCGGAGCCTTCTGAAGGCGCATCTGGACGCCTGCAGCATGCTGGCCATCTTCCCTCTCCAGGACTGGCTTTCGATGGATGGCGGCCTGCGCTGGCCCAAGCCTGCCGAAGAGCGCATCAACGATCCGGCCGACCCTGACAACAAGTGGTGCTGGAGGATGCATCTGACCACGAAGCAGTTGCTGGAGAACTCCGCATTCTGCTCTGCGGTGGCGACTTTGGTGAAAGACAGCGGACGCTAGAATACCGAGCTGCCGTAGGAGCGTTTGGTGAAGGTGTAGGAGGATTCCGCACCCACCACCTCGTTGTCGCTTTCCGCCTCTACGCGGCTGCGGTCGATGAGCACTCCGTGAAGCAGGAAGTCCATTTCCGTCTTCTGCAGATCCTTGTTGGCAGCGACCAACTGCGACTGGAGCCCGGGCAGCCGGGCTTCTTTCTTTCTGATCTTGTCCGCCATCTCCTCTTTCTGGGAGGGAGGGGCGCTGTTGTAGAAACCCCGCAGCGTCTGCAGTTCCCGGTTCACGCGGGAGATTTCTTCCCGGAGGCGGCGCACCTCGGCGGCCTTGCGGGCATAGAGGGCGGTGTTGGGATCTGTTGCCTTGGATGTGGACATCGCACTCTTGTTATCCACTTTTTTCAGGTCCCGGGGAGGATCCAGTCGGCAGACTTTCTGCAGGTCTTCCACGCTGCTGACGGGCGTGCTGACGGGCACCACCTCATATTCCAGCACATAGATGCTCACGCTGTCGGCGGCGCAATGGCGATTGCTGGCAAAGATGCTGTAGCGGCCGTCCGGGGAGTTTATGAAGAGGAAGTCGTCGTAAGGGGATGAATACGGGAAACCCATGTTTTTTGGCTCTCCCCAACGCCCGTCCGGACGGCGTTCGCAAACGTAGAGATCGTATCCTCCCATTCCGAAAAGGCCTCTGGAGGCGAAATAGAGCTTGCCGCCGCTCACCATTGGGTAGATTTCGTCCTCGGAGGATGAGAAAGGCATGCGGTAGGGCGAGGACCAGCGGCCGCCTAAGTCCCTGGCGTAGTAGATGTTGCGTATTCCCTGGGCATCCCGCATCGACCAGTACGCCTCGGTGCTGCCACGAGGGAACCAGACTGCCGGCGCATCCGGCGAGGCGAGTGTGTCCAGGCGGTTCGGAGACGGCCTCCAGCCCCTGTCGGCGAGGGGATAATAGAGGAAGAAATCCTTTCGGGAGAAGTTCTTGCGGGCCACCACTTTCGGGCGCTGGCAGTATTTGGCCATCGCCTGGCCGTTCCGGCTCTGGGAAAGGCGCTTTTCTATCTCGGCGCGGCGGGCAAGGTCGTCGCACTTGTAATAGGCTTCCTCATAGGCCTTTACCGCGGCGGCGAAGTCGTAGTCGGCGTGGTAGGCCTCCCCGTCCATCATCAGCACCTCGTATTCCGGCACCGGAAGGGGCACGCCCTGGTATCGCTGGGCATCGAGCACCGGGGCCGAAGCCAGGATGGCCACAGCCAGAAACAGTGCTTTTTCAATGCCCGAATTCATTAAAAAACTGATATTACAGTCTGCAAAATTAAGAAATAACGCCAAGATAATTTCTTTATTGAAAAAAAAACGTAACTTTGCGGGCTAATTCGCTGAATTTAATTTTTAATTAAAACTTATAATTTCGTTATGCAAAGTAAAGGTGCAATCAGATTAGTGGCCATCCTGCTGCTCATCGCTTGCTTTTGGCAGCTTTCCTTCACTCTGGTGACAGCTCTCCAGAACAACAAGGCAAAGAAATATGCCGAGGCTGCAGCCGTAGCTATCCAGGAGACTCCTGCCTTTGCCAAGGTGGCGGCAGAAGACCAGGCCTATTATCTTGACTCCATCAAGAAGGAACAGCAGAAATGGTATACTGATTCCATTTCCAATGAGAAAGTTTATTTCGGTTACAAATTCAAGGATGTAAGGTCCAAGGAGATCAACCTCGGCCTCGACCTCAAGGGCGGCATGAACGTGATGCTTCAGGTTCAGCTCGAAGACCTTGTGAAAGCCCTCTCCGGCAACAGCGTCGATCCCCAGTTCCTCCAGGCTCTCAATCTTGCGAAAACCCGCAGCGTGAATTCCCAGTCGGACTTCATCACCCTTTTCGGTGAGGCTTGGGAAGAGATCACCGGCGGCGCACGCCTGAGCCAGATCTTCGGAACATACGAGATGCGCGAGAGCATCAAGCCCGAGTCCACCAATGCAGAGGTCCTTTCCGTCATCAAGAAAGAGGCCGAGAGCGCAGTGGCGAACTCCTTCAACGTTCTCCGCAACCGTATCGACCGTTTCGGCGTCACCCAGCCTTCCATCCAGAAGCTTGGCAACTCCGGCCGCATCCTCGTCGAGCTCCCGGGCGTGAAAGAGCCTGAGCGTGTGCGTAAGCTCCTCCAGGGCACCGCATCCCTCGAGTTCTGGACAACGTTCGAGAATGGCGAAATCGCACCTTACCTCGCAGAAGCGAATGAGGTTCTCGCCGGCATCCTCGCAGAGGAGAACGAGGCACCTGCACAGGCAGCCGCTCCCGCCGAGGAAAAGGACATCGTGGCAGAAGAAATCGGCAACACCGAGAGTGAGGATGCAAATGCAAAGGCCTACAAAGCCGCCAACCCTCTCTTTGCCGCTCTGTCGCCCGTACAGGGCAATGCCGGTGCCTGCATCGGTTATGCCACTTCCGCCGACACCGCAAAGGTGAACCGTTATCTCGCAATGCCCCAGATCGCGGCTCTCTTCCCTGCAGAGTTCCGCCCCATGTGGGGTGTGAAGCCCGTCGGCAACACCGAGAACATCTATGAGCTCGTTGCCATCAAGGCCTCCTCACGCGACGGACAGGCTCCCCTGGACGGCAGCGTGATCACCAATGCCAACGTCACCTATGACTCCCGCACCAACGGCGAGCCTAAGGTCTCGATGAGCATGAACGCCGAGGGCGCCAACATCTGGGCCCACCTCACCAAGGACAACATCGGCAAGCAGATCGCCATCGTGCTCGACGGCACCGTGTATTCCTACCCTGTGGTGAACACCGAAATCAGCGGCGGCAACTCCGAGATTTCCGGCCACTTCACCGTCGAGGAGGCAACCGACCTTGTGAACGTTCTCAAGTCCGGTAAACTTCCCGCCCCTGCAACCATCGTTCAGGAGCAGGTCGTAGGTCCTTCACTGGGTGCAAAGTCCATCAAGGACGGTATGATTTCCTTCCTCATCGCCTTCATCCTCGTGCTCCTCTATATGGTATTCTTCTACCAGGGCGCAGGTCTCGTGGCCGATGTGGCATTGCTCACCAACGTGGTTCTCCTCTTCGGCACCCTCGCCTCCTTCGGCGCGGTTCTGACCCTGCCCGGTATCGCCGGTCTCGTGTTGACCTTGGGTATGGCCGTGGACGCCAACGTTATCATCTATGAGCGCATCAAGGAAGAGATCAAGGCAGGCAAGGGCCTGAGCAAGGCTGTAGCGGACGGTTATTCCAACGCTTACTCCGCCATCATCGACGGCCAGATCACTACCCTGCTCACCGGTCTCGTGCTCTTCTTCTTCGGTTCCGGCCCCGTCAAGGGATTTGCTACCACCCTGATTATCGGTATCATCACTTCGATGCTCACCGCCATCTTCATCACCCGCCTCATCATCGACGGCCGCGTGTCCAAGGGCAAGAATATCACCTTCGAGAACAACCTCACGAAGAACTTCCTCAAGAACACGCACATCAACTTCCTCGGCGGACGCAAGTGGTCTTATATCATCTCCGGCATCGTGATCGTCATCTCGCTCGCCAGCATCTTCACCAAGGGCTTTACCTATGGTGTCGATTTCACCGGCGGCCGCACCTATGTGGTCCGCTTCGACAAGCCCGTGCTTGCTGAAGACGTGCGTCACGCTGTCAACGAGGTGTTCGACGCCGCTGCCGCTGCCGACGAGAACATCAAGACCTCTTCGGTGGAGGTGAAGCAGTTCGGTGGCGACAGCCAGATGAAGATCACCACTTCCTACAAGATCGAAGACGAGTCCTCTTCCGTGGATGCTGAAATCGAAGGAATGCTCTTCCAGGCCTTGAAGGGAATGTTCGTGCAGGATATGACCCTCGCAGACTTCACCCAGACCCTGGAGAACCCCAACGGTATCATCTCCTCCGACAAGGTGGGCGCATCCATCGCAAGCGACATCAGGCGCGACGCCATCATCGCCGTCATCCTTGCCCTCATCATCATCTTCGGATATATCGCACTTCGCTTCCGCGGATGGAACTGGGGTCTCGGCGGCGTGGTTTCCCTCGCCCATACGGCCATCATCGTCATCGGCTTCTTCTCCCTCTTCACGGGAATCCTGCCGTTCAACCTCGACGTCGACCAGACCTTCATCGCCGCAATCCTGACAATCATCGGTTACGCAATCAACGATAACGTGGTTATCTTCGACCGTATCCGCGAGAACAAGATGCTGCACCCGAACGACGACTTCGCCCTCACGGTGAACAAGAGCCTCAACGCTACCTTGACCCGTACGGTGAACACCTCGGTCTCCACCCTCCTTCCTATGATTGCCATCGCAATCTGGGGCGGTGAGAGCATCCGCG
>CAMJJO010000076.1 GCA_946406095.1 uncultured Bacteroidales bacterium
CCCTCAAGGACGGAGTCGGTCTTCTTTACATAGATGGCGCTGACGGTTCCGTCGCTCTCGGCAAGGATGTCGTTTTCCATCTTCATTGCCTCGATGACGGCGATTTTCTGGCCGCGCTTGACGGCATCGCCCACATTGACGCAAACGTCGATGATGACGCCCGGAAGGGGAGAGACGATTTTCTTGCCTGCACCTGTAGAAGGTGTATTATTAGTTGATGTGGAGGGCGCTACTTGGAGTTTTCCCTCTTCAGCCGTCTCGCTCCGCGAGACCCCTCCCAGCGGAGCTGGGCCCCTCCCTCTTAGCGTGCCGAGGGTGGCAGCGGCTTCAGAGGGAAACTCCAACTCCGCGCCCTGCTCAATCTCTACATTATAATTAATGCCATTTACAACAACAGATGCGTTGTTGCCTTCGATTGTATTTACGGCTACTTCGAATTCCTTGCCGTTGATCTTGAATTTATACTGACTCATTTCCTTGGAGTTTTTCTGAAGGTTAAGGTTTTATCGTTCCATGCGCTTGCACGGGGTGAGATTGTTATGATGCCGGGCTCTACATCGTGGACGGCATCATTAAAATGAAGGTGTAGGGCAAGTGCAATCGCTGCATTTACTTCGCCGCCAAGCTCGGCCTCGAGGGCCATCGCGATGGCTGCGGCTGCATCTGCATCGGGCGTTTTGCCTGCCTTGCCTTTTTTGATTTTCGGAAGGCCGTGCATGTTTTTCTGGGCTGCCTTACCGATGGCATTGTAGATAAAATACAGTATCACAAGTGCCGTAAATACAGTGGTGACGGCAATCAGGGCCAGGGTCCATCCGTGAGGATCGGTCTCGGCCATGCGCTGTGCGCCCGCTGTCATGTTCAAAAGAATGATCATAGCTTAGAGCGGCAGATTGTCGTGTTTCTTGGCAGGAAGCTCCTGTCGTTTGTTCTGAAGGCTTTCCAGGGCACGGATTACGCGGAAACGGGTGTTGCGAGGCTCGATGACATCCTCGATATAACCCTTTTGGGCCGCCTGGTAGGGATTGTTGAAAAGCTCTTCATATTCGGCTTTCTTCTCGGCACGGACCTCTGCCTGCTTGGCGGGATCGGTTTCTGCCTTGATTTCCTTACCGTAAAGCACATTGACTGCACCTTCGGCACCCATAACAGCAATCTGGGCGGTAGGCCAGGCATAATTGATATCTCCACGCAATTGCTTGCAGCTCATTACGATATGTGCTCCGCCATAGGCTTTGCGGAGGGTGACTGTGACCTTTGGAACGGTGGCCTCTCCATAAGCATAGAGAAGCTTTGCTCCGTTGGTGATGACCGCGCCGTATTCCTGCTGGGTGCCGGGGAGGAACCCGGGCACGTCCACAAGTGTGACCAGAGGGATGTTGAAAGCGTCGCAGAAGCGCACGAAACGTGCCGCCTTGCGGGATGCGTTGATGTCCAGCACACCTGCCAGGACTTTAGGCTGGTTGGCCACTATGCCTACGCTGCGTCCGCCGAAATGGGCGAATCCCACTATGATGTTCTTTGCAAAATCCTTGTGGATCTCAAAAAAGTCGCCATCGTCCACCAGGGTACGGATGACATCGTACATATCGTAGGCCTTGTTGGGATTGTCGGGGATGATCTCGTTCAGAACATCGGACATCCGGTTCACGGGATCGGCCGTCGGCCTTTCCGGAGCCGTTTCCATGTTGTTCTGGGGGATGTAGCTGAGGAGACGCTTTATAGTATCGATTCCCTCCTGTTCGTTCTCCGCGGCAAAGTCCGCCACGCCGCTCTTGGTGGCGTGCACGCTGGCTCCGCCGAGGGACTCCTGGTCGACATCTTCTCCGGTGACGCTCTTCACCACGGCCGGGCCGGTGAGGAACATATAGGAGGTGTTCTTTACCATAAGGGTGAAGTCCGTGAGGGCGGGGGAGTAGACGGCGCCGCCTGCGCAGGGGCCGAATATGCCGGATATCTGAGGAACTACGCCGCTTGCGAGAATGTTGTGCTCGAAGATATCTCCATAGCCTGCGAGGGCGTCGATGCCTTCCTGGATACGGGCTCCGCCGGAGTCGTTAAGCCCGATTACCGGGGCTCCGCAACGCATTGCCATATCCATTACCTTGCAGATTTTCTCGCTCATAGTTTTGCTGAGAGATCCTCCGCTGACGGTAAAATCCTGGGCGAAAACGAAAACCGGGCGGCCTGCAATGGTTCCCTGACCGGTCACCACGCCGTCTCCGTCCGGATGTGATTTTTCCATTCCGAAGTTTGTGCAGCGGTGCTGGACGAACATATCGAACTCTTCGAAACTGCTTTCGTCCAACAGCATTGCAAGGCGCTCCCTGGCGGTGAGCTTGCCCTTCTCGTGCTGGGCCTCGATGCGTTTCTCTCCACCTCCGAGCCGGGCCTTCGCGCGCCTCTCAACCAATGCCTTGATTTTTTCTTGCTGTATGCTCATAGTTAAGTGTGTGTCCTTATTAATAACTTGCAAATATAGCCATTTTATTTATATATTTGTGGTATGGATCTGAAGAAGATAGTGGTTCAGGACTTCCGCAACATAGAGCTGCAGGAGTTGGAATTCTGCCCCAACATAAACTGCATTTCGGGCAACAACGGCGAGGGAAAGACCAACCTTGTCGATGCTGTCTGGTATCTATCCATGACAAAGAGCGCTTTTTCCACTTCAGATCGTTTCAACTTCCGTTTCGGATGCCCCGGTTTCGCCCTTTCCGGGCTTTATTCGATGCCTTCCGGCCCGGATACGCGCATCAGCATACAGGTGGATTCCAACGGAAAAAAACTCAAGAGGGACGATAAGCCCTATGCCCGCCTGTCGGAGCATATCGGCCTCCTGCCCGTGGTGATGGTTTCTCCGACAGACGTTGCAATGGTGAGCGAGTCCGGCGAGGAACGCCGCAAGTTCTGCAACGCGGTGCTGTCGCAAATGAGTGCGGAGTATCTTGATTTCGTGCAGAACTATTCCCGCTTGCTTCTTCAGCGCAATGCGATTCTCAAGAACGGCTCTCCGGACTGGCAACTGCTGGATATCCTGGATGAGCAGATGGAAACCTACGCGCTGCCCGTGAGCAATATGCGCCGATCCCTAGCCGAAGACCTTTCTCCTCTGGTGCAGGAGTTCTACTTCCGGATTTCCGGCGGGAAGGAAGAAGTGAGCATCTCCTACAGGTCGGATCTTGACAGTGGCCGCCTGGCAGACATCCTCCGTTCCCGCAGAGAAAAAGACAGTATTCTGAAATATACGTCAGCGGGTATCCAGAGGGATGATTTCCTCTTTGAGATGAACGGGCGGCCGATACGTCGCTGCGGATCCCAGGGGCAGCAGAAATCCTTCCTGGTCGCATTGAAATTCGCCCAGTACTCCCTGATGAAAGAGCGCCGCGGACTCGCTCCCATCCTTCTTCTGGACGATCTTTTCGACAAGCTTGATATGGGCAGGGTGCAGAATCTTCTCACTATGGTCGCGGGGAATGATTTCGGGCAGATTTTCCTGACCGACAGCAACAAGGTGAGGCTGAGCGGCATAGTGGACGGCATTACTTCGGAGCGGACCTACTACGAGGCGAAAGGGGGCGCTTTCACCCGGAATGAGTAACCGTATCGCAAGGAAAACGGCCCAACCTCTGGTGGAGGTGCTTAAGGAAATGCTGGTGGAGGGTAAGGCCGGTAACACCCACAACAGTTTCCGCATTTTTGCCGCCTGGGACAGCGTCTCCGGCGCTTCGCATTACACGATCAAACGTTTCTTCCGGGACGGTAAACTATACATAACCCTTTCATCCTCAGTGATATGCAGTCAGTTGAGTATGCAAAAGGATGTGTTGCTCCGCAAAGTGAACAATGCCCTTGCCGGAGATGATCTGTATATTGGAAATGCGGTCGACGGGCCGGTTAAAGAACTGATACTGAAATGAAATTCGTCATAGATCAGGCTATTCCATTCATAAAAGGCGTATTCGAGCCCTATGCCCAGACGGTCTATAAGGACGGATCTTCCATATGCCGCGAGGATCTGATGGATGCCGATGCTCTTATCATCCGCACACGCACCCGTTGCAATGATGCTCTGCTCGCCGGAACCTCTGTCAAGATCATATCCACCGCTGCTATCGGTATGGACCATATCGATCTTCCGTTCTGCGACGAGAATGGGATTTTCGTGCAGAATGCTGCAGGATGCAATTCCGGCGGTGTCATGAATTATGTTTTCTCTGCCTTGTATGGTGCAGCCAGCCGCGAGCGTATTCCTCTCACAGGAGCCACCTTCGGCATAATAGGTGTCGGCAACGTCGGCTCCCGAATCGAGAGTATGGCCCGCCATCTTGGCATGACTGTGCTGCTCTGCGATCCTCCAAGGGCGGAGGTGGAAGGCCCCGGGCAGTTCGTACCGCTGGATACGTTGCTGGAGAATTCGGATATAGTCTCTTTGAGCGTGCCACTGAACCCCGGCACCCAGAAAATGGCGGACGATGCCTTTTTCGAAAAGATGAAGTTCGGGGCATTCTTCATCAATACCGCCAGAGGAGAGATCGTGGATGACGAGGCCCTCAAACGGGCATTTCCCAAGCTTGGGCCTGTGATTATCGATACCTGGAACAACGAGCCTTCGGTGGACAGGGAATTGATCGAAAAGGCAACCATCGCTACCCCCCATATTGCCGGATATTCCTATCAGGGGAAGCAGCGTGCAACCTCATCCGCAGTCCGCTCCGTCGCCCGTTTCTTCAAGATCGAGCCGCTGTATGAGTTTTTCCCCAAGACTGAATTGGAAGAATTGGAGGCTGTCAAACTGGATCTGACAGGCCTCAATCAGGGCCAGATAACGTCGGTTTTCCAGTACAACTATCCGATTTTTACAGATGATTTTATGTTCCGGGTGAATCCGGACAGTTTCGACGAGCTTCGCCAGCAGTACCGCTATCGGCGCGAGTTCTATATCTGATCATTAACGATAACCACACCATTATGACTACTGACCAGCAATTGAAGTATTTCCGAGAGGGTTTTCCCTGGATGAAAATCGACGCTCCTGCCATTCCGGGCAGAGGGATCAATGTCCTGACTCCGGCTCAGGAAGATGAAAGCATCGAATACCTTGGCAAAGCCGCCGTGGATGGTAAGGTGAAGTTCGTGCCGGCCTCCGGCGCGGCCTCGCGTATGTTCAAAGATATTTTCGGGGGCCTTGAGCAGCCCAATGATGCAGTGCGGAAGCTGACGGACAACATTGAGAAGTTTGCCTTTTACGACGAACGATTGTTCGGCCATCCTTCATCTTCTTCCGATGCGGATTGCACACACACCGCAGCCGCTCTTTTGAAAGAGCCCGGTCTTGGCTATGGCAGCAAGCCCAAGGGTGTTCTGAAATTCCATCGCTATGCCGATGAGGTGCGCACCGCTCTTGCAGAGCATCTTGTCGAGGGACAGGAATATATGCGTAATGCCGATGGAAGTGTCAATCTCACGGTTACCATTTCTCCGGAGCATAGGGCGCTGTTCGAAACTGCTCTGGCGGAAGTGCAGGAAAAATATGAGAAACGCTACGGGGTGAAGTATAATATCCGCTTCACATACCAGTCCAAGGATACCGATACCATTGCAGTCACGCCGGATAACGAACCCTTCCTCTGCGACGACGGAACCGTTCTCCGCAGGCCTGCGGGGCACGGCGCCTTGATTTATAACCTGAACGATGTGGAAGAGGAACTCGTTTCCATCAAGAACATCGACAACGTGGCAGTGGAGAAATATCTCCCTGTGACAGCCCGCTACAAGAAGGTGCTGATGGGATGCGCCTTGAAATTGAGAGACCGCATTTTCGGCTTCCTGAACGCCCTTGACGCGGCCTCCGGTGAAGAGGCTCTGCAACTTGCGAAACATCAGATAGTTCCTTTCCTCGAGAATGAGCTTTGCGTTGAGATCCCTGCCGTGCCGGATGAGGCTCTGGTAGAGTTTGTACGCGGGAAACTCGACCGCCCCGTGCGGGTCTGCGGCATGGTCAAGAACCTCGGCGAGCCGGGCGGCGGGCCTTTTGTCATCCGCGAAGCCGACGGCAGCACATCTCTCCAGATTCTGGAAAGCGTTCAGATCGACAAGGGCAATCCTCAGGCGGTCGCGGCACTGAATTCGGCCACCCACTTCAACCCCGTTGATCTGGTCTGCTGCCTCAGGGATTACAAGGGGCGCAAGTTCAATCTTCCCGAATACGTGGACCCCGATGCCGGATTCATCTCCTCCAAGAGCTTTCAGGGGAGGGAACTGCGTGCATTGGAACTGCCCGGCCTTTGGAATGGTTCGATGAGCCGATGGAATACCCTGTTCGTGGAAGTGCCGGTAGAAACCTTCAATCCCGTCAAGGTCGTTCTGGATCTTCTGAGGCCCGCACATCAATAGTATTGTAAATAAAAGTGATTTTTACTAAATTTGCGGGCTTTAATGAAATTAAATATCAAACAATATGGCTACTAAGAGCAAAACCAAGGAAGAAGTTCGTCAGGAGCAGGTAGAAACCTCCGTTTCCAAGTTCGAACAGTTTTACGAGAAGTATAAGAATATCATTTGGATCGTGCTGGGCGCAATCGTGGTTGTCTGGCTTGGCATCCTCGGCTATCAGAGGTATATCTATCAGCCCAAGTGCGCCGAGGCGCAGGAGCAGGCATTCCCTGCCGAGGGCAGTTTCGCCGCAGGCGAGTATGAGCTTGCTCTCAATGGTGACGGCAACGTTCTTGGCTTCGCCGAGATCATCGACAGCTACGGCACCAAGGCCGGCAAGGCGGTGTATCTTTACGCCGGCATCTGCGAACTCCAGCTTGGAGATTTCGAAAGCGCAGTTTCTTATCTCAAGAAATACAACGGCAAAGAGCCCATTATGGCAGCCCGCGCCCTTGCCTGCCTCGGAGATGCCTATGTCGGCCTCGAGGACTATAAGGCAGCAGTCGCATCCTACAAGAAGGCAGTCGCCAAGGCAGACAATACCTTTGCCGCTGCTTATCTTGTGAAGGAAGGTCTCGCTCTTGAGAAGCTCGGCGACAAGGCCGCAGCCCTGGAATGCTACAATGTCATAAAAGACAAATACCCTCAGAGCATCGAGGCTTACGAAATCGACCGTTACATCACAGCCGTGGAGGAGTAAGCTATGGGAAGAGCTTTTGAATTCCGCAAGGAAAGGAAAATGAAGCGCTGGGGTCATATGGCCCGCACCTTCACCAAACTCGGTAAGGAAATTACCATCGCCGTGAAGCAGGGTGGTCCCGATGTGACCGGCAACCCCCGTCTCCGTGCCCTTATGGCAGAAGCCCGCAGCGAGCAGATGCCCAAGGAGAACATCGAACGCGCCATCAAGAAGGCGACCGAAAGCAAGCAGGGAGACTTCAAGGAGGTTATCTACGAAGGCTACGGCCCCTATGGTATCGCATATCTGGTGGAAACCGCTACAGACAACAATACCCGCACGGTCGCCAATGTCCGCAGCTATTTCAATAAGTGCGGCGGATCTCTCGGCACAAGCGGCAGCGTCGCCTTTATGTTCGACCACAAGTGCGTCTTCCGCATTAAGGAAACCGAAGGTCTGGACCTCGAAGAACTCGAGCTCGAACTCATCGACTACGGTGCAGAAGAGGTTTTCGAAGAGACCGTGGTGGACAAGGACGACAACGAGAGCAAGGAAGTAGTCATCTACGGAGACTATGCTTCCTACGGCGCCATCCAGAAGTACATCGAGGAGAATGGCTACGAGCTGATCTCCGGTGGATTTGAGCAGATCCCGAACGTAGAGCTCAAGGAAGTCACCGACGAGCAGCGTTCCACCCTGGAGAAACTCATCGGCCTCCTGGAAGACGACGAAGACGTGACCAACGTCTACACCACCATGAAACCGGCGGAAGAATAATTTATTGTTTCATGCATTTTTTTTACCCCTCAGTTCATGAGGGGTTTTTTGTTGTTTTAAAAATAGTTACCTTTACAAAACAAATAATCCTAGAAAAATGTAGCCACCCCTAAAAGTCGGACGAGTTAGAGTTTATTTATATAACTTGAAATTATTATATTTGTGGTAACTACATGCAAATAGCAATGAA
>CAMJJO010000077.1 GCA_946406095.1 uncultured Bacteroidales bacterium
TGCTGGGGGAACTGTACCGCTGATACCCTCTCCCCGCCCCGTTTCTTCCAACTGCCTCTCAACCAGCTATTTACCATAAAGCCTCTGGTGTAAATGTACCAGAGGCTTTGACGTAAGTAATTAATAATCATCTGATTGGCGGAAACGCGGGGGCGGGTACAAGCCCAGGGCTAGCGTATCCCGTACTTCCGGAGGATCCTGACCAGCGGTTTGCGGATGCTTTCGGCCCAGATGTGGTAGCCGAAATCGGAGGGGTGGATGCCGTCGCCGGTGGTTTCGTGATCGGGGGTGGCGGCGTTGGAAGTCTTGATGTAGTATACATCCTTGTAGCGCTTCACCGCTATGGCCATGATGCTGTCTGCCACGGCCATCTTCTCGGTTTCCAGCTTATCCTTCGCGGTGTCGAAGTTGCGGTTCTCGCGATAGATCGTGCGGATGAAAATCAGCGGTACGCCGGGATGGCTGGCCTGTATTCCTTCGATGAATCCAAGTGTGCGCTCGCGAATCTCCCTGGGGGAGGGGTTTGAGAAGGTGTCGAAGAAGAAGGCGTCCGCCTCGGCATCCTTCAGCGCATTCAGGAACTGCGGCTGCATCTTGGCATCGCCGCTCACTCCCAGGCTGTTGAACTGGAAGCCGGTCATGCGGGTCAGGAAACCCGGCAGGGTGTTGCCTGCGCGGACGGATCCGTGCCCGTGGGTGAAGCTGGAGCCGTACAGTACTATATTGTACCTGAAAGGCTTTTCGCCGGGCGTGAGTTCACATCCCTCCGGAACGCCGACCTGGGCGGATTTCACCACGGAGAATGTGGGGAAGTACACCAGGCACTCCTTTATCCCCGGGGCCATGTTCTCTACCAGTTTGCATTCCTTGTATTCGTTGTTGCCGGATGGAACTGCCGCTGCACCTGCCCATACCCATTTCCCGTCCTTCTTTATATAAAGGTCGAAGCCTCTTTCGCCGCGGTTGCCGCTGCGCCCGCCTTCCAGATTTGCGCGCATCCTGATGGTGGGTGCATCTGTGCGGAACGTCACGATGATGCCGCCCGACATGTTCAGCAGGTTGATGTCTTTCTCCACCCATCCGCCGTACTTGGTATAGTCCATACGCTTATACGGATCGGGGGTATTGGGGAATACTTTGCCGACAATTGTAAGGTCTGTGGCCTCGATGAACTTGAATCCCTGCGCTCCGGCAGGCAGAACCGCCATCAGGGCGGCAAGAATGATAAGGATGCGTTTCATGGTAACAGTATTAAATGGAGCCGGCCATCAGCAGGGCGACGCCGGCCAGCATCAGCACCAGCACTCCGGCCTTCTGTGCGATGCGTTTTTCTTTGAACAGGGCTGCGCCCAGGGCGAAGGTGACAATGACCGAACTGCGGCGGATAAGAGAGATGACCGACAGCATGGATCCATCCTCCTTGAGGGAGAAGAAATAAAGCATGTCGGCGGCGGTGATGAGGACTGCGATCAGCGCCAGGGTCCAATCCCATTTGAATGGCTCCCGTATGCCCCGGCTGCGGCGCAGCAATATGATCAGCGCCAGCATCAGGGTGATGTAGATGTTCGTCCAGCTCTGCACGAACAGGGGCTGCATTCCGGCCATTATGTGCTTGTCCCACAGCGCGCTGGCCACTCCGGAAAAGACCGAAAGCAGCAGCGCCCAGAATCCATTGTTGCCTTTGAAGGAGAAGCCTTCCCGTTCGCTGTTGACGCTGAGCAGCCACAGCGCCAGCAGCACTGCGGCCACCCCGAGCCACTGAACCCAGTTCAAGCGCTCCCCGAACAGCAATATGGAAAAGAGCACCACGAACATCGGGCGGGATGTCTTGAAGGTGCTGACGGTGGTTATGGGAAGAAGCTGGAGGGCAATCATCCCGCTGACCCAGGAAGTGGTGACCAGTACCGCCTTGAAAACAAGCCGGAGATGGTCTGCTCCGCTGCCCCAGCTGAGGAACGGGCTCACGAACAAGGCGCTCAGCGCAGTGGCCGCCAGAAGGATCCAGTAGACGCCGTTCCGCTTCAAGGCTGCCTTCTTGGCGACGTCATAGACACCAAGGAACAGCGCGGAAGCCAATGCCATCCAGATCCACATGGTCATTCGTCCTTCAGTTTGAATTCGTGCGTCCAGCTCCGGCCGTCGGGGGCGGTAACCGTCATGGTCACGATGGAAGCTCCTTCCGATGGCTTGGCTGCAAAGTAGTGGATGTTCTTGCGAGGACGCTTATACTTGGGTATGGGCTTGTCGCCGAACTTTGTTTCGATCTGCTCGATGTAGATGGGGGCGACGTCCTTCACCATCTCCGCCTTCCCCATGTCCACTCCATCCTGGCTCCAGCAGACGGTCCAGTTCTCGTCGTAATCCCACACGTCGGCAATGCAGTATGCGGGATTGTAGCGGCTCTGGCCTTTTTCGATGAATTCCACCTGGAAGTCGTCCGGATAGTCCACGTTGTGCCAGTACCAGCTCAACTTCCCATCCACGGAATCGAACACCTTGTAGCCGCGGGGAGTGCCATCGTTGCACCAGGTGGTTTCCCACCATGCTCCGCAGATGGCGGCAGGATTGTGCTCGCGGATTTCAGGAGTGTAGATATGGTTGTTGCTGATGTGGGTGTGGCCGGAGATGAAATCTACTTTATAACCATCCAGCAGCGAGAGCATCTCCCTTCCATTGACTATCCACTCATTCTTGAACCAACGGTAGGTGGGGCTGTGCTGGGCTATGAAGATATGCGTTCCCTTGGGGATATACTTCAGCAGCCCGCGCATGAAATCCATGGTCCAGTCCGGGTATCCTTCATTGTATTTGCCGGAGAGAACGGGATCATCCACCTCGCCTCGGAAGCGGATATTGTTGAGGCCGATTACCAGGTCTCCGCCGAGCCAGAACGCCCAGTCGGTGGGGCCGAAAAAGTCCTCGTAGGTCTTCTGGGCCGCCCTTCCGCCGATGTTCTGGATGAAGTCGTGGTTGCCTATCACGTTATAAAAGGGGACACCGGTCTTGGCGATGGCCTTTTTGTAGGGCTCGAACATGTTCAATTCGTTCCAAGCGGCATCGCCCAGGGCGACCACAACGGTGTTGCGGAGCGAATCGTGAGCCTGCGCCTGAGCTGTCAGGTCTTGCAGCGGAGCCTTGCAGAACTTTTTCAGATGCCGCTCGTGCTTCATCTGCGGGTCCGAAACGGCGAGGATGGTGAAATCCTTGCCGTCCCGTGTCCTGTTCAGTTGGAAGGAGTATCTTTTCGCCTCCGTAAGCGCTTGATAGAACTGAGGGGCTCCGGTGCTGAAGTCGGGCTGATAACCCGAAGGGCTCACGATATATACGAAACGGGCATCATCGGCCACGTCCAGCTTGAACTTGCCGTTCCTGCCCGTGGTGGTGAAACTGGCTCCGTCGGTCACGATAACCCCCGAAAGGGCTTCTTTGCCGCAGACCACCTTCCCACTCACTCTGCGAGCCTCTGCAACAAGGCAAAGGCTCGCGGTGAGTAAAAGGATAAAGAGTTTTTTCATTCAGGAATTACTTCGTCACAATCTTGATGTTGTCCAGATACCAGCGGTTCTGGCCGCGGGTATTGCTGACATAAGGATCGGAATTGGTAGGACGCAGGGTAATCCTGGTTTCGGCCGTTGCCCCGTTGATGGTAACCGAGGCGTGCTGCCACTCAAGTTTGGTCTGATCCTCTGCGGTGGGCTGGGCGGAAGTGAGCTCGGTGCTCTCTCCACCGGACACGGCTGCGGTAAGTGTCATGATATCCGGCTTTGAGCCGCCGGTCATGCACCAGCACCAGTCGAAGGTGAGTTCCACGTTTGCTGCTGATGTAAGAGCCGTGAGTGCAGGAAGGATAAGACCGGAGCTGTAGTCGGATTTGCCGAACTTGAGATAGTTCTTCTGCAGGTAGAGGGTACGGCCGTTGCCGCTGTCGGGCTCGGCTGTGCTCCACTCCAGGCCCTTACCACCCCATATGAAGCCGTAGCCCTTGGTCTGAAGGTCGGCCAGGATGGGCTGAAGCGCTGCGGTCGTAAAGATGTTCGGCGAGGAACCAACGGAGTTGTTGGTAACATCGTCGGGAGCATTTGCTGCCGTGGCGTAAGGCTCGAGCCACTCGAAATCCTCTTCGAAGACAACGGTTCCGGCAGGGATTCCGCCGCCACCGCCGCCTTCGGGGGCGTTGGTAACCTCGAAGACAGGACCGGCATCTTCACCATCGTCACCGTTATCGGCAATACGGCAGGTACCTCCGTTCGGAGCTGCGAGGGGACCCTTGTCGTTTGCCTGGGCGTTGGCGACGCAGCGCATCCTGAACTTGGGTTCGCGGCAAGGAGCTGCGAGAGTCCAGTTGCACTCGACGGCCACATTGGCTGTAGGCTCGATGAAGTTGTAACTTGCATTCGTGCCGGATTCAGTCTCGGTCGAAATAGGATATTCTTCGGCAGGCTTCCAGTCTTTTCCGTCGAAGTACTCGAGCATCCAGTATCTCTGTCCGGTAGCGGAAACGCGGGTGAGGAACTTGATGTGCAGATTGGTTCCTGCAGGATATTCGTAGTTGTCGGTAGCGGAGAACTGCCAGTAATCGCCGGGCCATGCGCCGGTTACGTAAGGATGTCCGGTGCCGCCGATTATACGGGATGCCTTGTTAGCGGTGTCGATGCCTGTCTTGTCGATCTGCCAGTACTCGATCTTACCGTTGCCCTCTACATTGGAAGGAACATAAAGCCCGCCGAAGCCTTCAGTGGCATCGAATTTGCCGGCGGTTCCGCCGAAGAATTCCTGATATGCAGTCATGGTGGTAGCCGTGAAGCGCCACTTGGCGTACAGGAGTTTGTCCGGTCTGGGCACCACTGCAGGACCATTGTCCTTTACGGCGGTAGTCAGGATTCCGAACATCTTGGCTCCGAGCAGTCCACTGATGTAGCCGGTCAGGTCTACCTTGTTGCCGTTGAGGCCGGAGATGCTCAGTTCTGCAGGGCAGTCGACCTGTTTGACGGAGTATTCCACTTCGTCGACGGTAACCAGGAGGTTGCCACCGGAGACCACGCCGGAGACGGTAACATAATCCGTGGCAGAGGCCGTGTACGTGGCAATGACTTCATTCAGGTTGATGGGAGTAGGATAAGTGTAGGTGCCGGAAGACTTGACGGTGACTTCATCGGCGGGAGAGCCCTTGACAGCCTTGACTGAAACCACGTCTCCAACTTTCACACTCTCGGTGGACTGGATGTAGACATTGGTGGTTCCGCTGTTTAGAACGAAACCTGTGGAAGTGACAGCCACAACCGTGGCCTCATCAAGGATGAATGCCTTTCCGTCTGCAAGCTCGGCGACTTTATCGAGAGTCAGATGTTGTGCGTTGCGGTAGGCATCTCCTTCCTGGCTCACGAAGATGAGCAGGCGGCTGGCCAGGGTGTTGCCGGAGATGATGAGCGTATCCTTGCGGGGCTCCAGCATTCCCTGGGAATCGGTATTGTTCGCTGCCGTGACCGTCACGGTCGTCACACCGTTGCCGGTGCTGGGATCGACGGTGATCCATTCGGGGGCTGTGGTATGCCAGTCGCCGTCTGAATATACGGTTACCGTCTGCGCCGCAGGGTTGCTGGCAGAGAAGTTCATCAATGTCACATCGCCCAGCACGGCCTTGGCAACGCTGGAAGTAGGCTCCTGCTCACAGGAGACCATGGCGCTTCCAAGCACGGCCGCAATGGCGGCGACTCTTATTATGCTATATAATCTTTTCATAATCTGCTACCAGTTAGGATTCTGTTTGAGATTTGTGTTGAGCTGGAGATCCTTCTCGTTGAGAGGATAGAAGTAGTGCTTGCTCTCATCGAAGGAGTGAGGAACGGTGCGGAGTATGTCACGCACACCTGCGGTGGCATCGTTACCCGTGTTGGGATCCACCAGATAGAACATCTCGTCGGTTGCGGTTTCGTTCGCCACGGCGGGATCATGTATCTGGTAACGGACGCCGGTCGCGGCGGATGTGCCTACATAGAAGGTGTACTTGCTGTCGTCGCCGAAATCATAGGCGCCGGGTCCGGGGATATACATGCCCCAGTAAGGCTGATTAAGGCAATATCCGGCCTTCCAGCGGATCAGGTCGAAGTAGCGGCCGTAACCTTCCTGGAAGAGCTCGATGGCACGCTCGCGGCGGATTTCGAGTATGACACCCTTGTTGGAACCGGTGACGTTGGTATATCCGAACTGTGCGGATCCCAGATAGCTGTTGTCCGGGTTCGCATTGGCTGCATCCTTGTTCAGGTCGGGCATGCCGACGCGCTTGCGGATGAGGTTGACGGAGATATCCAGGTCGTCCTGGGTGAGGGTTCCGAGTTCGGCCTTCGCCTCTGCGTAGTTGAGTAGTGCTTCTGCATAGCGGAATACCGGCATGTCGTTGAAGCAGTTGTCTGTGGAATACGGCTTGGTGTCGTATGCAGGGATGTACTTTATAGTCTGATAGCCGGACTGACAGTAGGCGAATTCGGGGCCGTCCTTGCTGGTGCCGGGCTTCTTCCAGCTGTAGCCGGGAGTGCGTATGGTCTGTGCAAGACGGGGATCGCGGCCTGCCACCTCATCGGCGAAGGCCATTACGTTCCAGCCGGGCTTGTCGGTGAAACGGGTTCCGTCGGCCATAAGGTACATATCTACCATTTTCTTGGTCATGCCGTAGCGGGCAGAGGTCTGGTTGGTGATGTCACGCCCAAGGTCATGCTTGATCTTCAGGTCGCGGTCGAAGTTGATCGCAAGGATTATCTCATCAGTGTTGGCATTGTCCGAGTTGAACAGTGCGAGATAGTCGCTGTTGGGCTTTCCGGTGGAGAAGAGTTTGTATGCCTTGGAATCTATCAGCTGCTTTGCAGCATCGGCTGCCAGGCCGAGATAATAGTCTGCATCATGGGTGCTCCCGTCAGCTGCAGTATAGGAATTATCGAACGGCGCAGGGGAGCTGTGGTACTTGCGGAAGGTTCCTTCGAAGAGGCAGAACTGAGCCTTCAGGAACATGGCGGTGTACTTGTTCACCCTGTATGCGGTCTGCGGTGCCTTGGCCTTGCCGGGCAGGTCTTCGATTGCGCAGTCGATATCCTCTATGATGTGCTTCAGCACCTCCTCGCGGGTGTCGCGGGGAGCATAGAGGTCTTCGTCGTCAGAACCGATTTCATGGTCGATCCACGGAACGTCGCCGAACTTGCGTATCATGTCGGCATAGTAGTATGCGCGCCAGAACCTCGTAAGTGCGGTGTATTCCTTCACTGCCGCTGCATCGTCGCAATGGTCGATGTTGGCAAGCAGGGTATTCATCTTGCGGAGGTTGGTGAAAGACCATCCGCCGCCGGATGTGGGAACGGTGCGATCGGCACCGCCACGGATGAGGTTCGAAGGATTCATCTTCACGAATACGTCGCTTTCGACTGCGAAAGGCTCTTTATCGAGAAGGTTGTTGTAGAAGGTATTGGAGAAGAGCTGAAGGTCTTCTGCCCTTGTGAAATATGCATCCGGTGTCAGCTGAGACTCGGGAGTGAGCGACAGCACGTCTTCGAGATTGCAGGAAACAACTGCGAAAGATGCAAGAATAAGGGATATTATAGTCTTTTTCATAATCGTAGCCTCCTTTAGAAAGTGATGTCGATACCGAACATGAAAGTCTTCTGCCAGGGGTAGGAAGTATTGTTCAGGTCATCCACAGGGTCGCCTCCGCGGTCGAAGCAGCTTTCGGGATCCAGATGGGTGGTGTACTTCTTGATGGGAGACCAGTATGCCAGATTCTCGCCGGAGAAGTAAACTCTCACCTGCTCGAGACCAACATGGGAGATGAGTTTCTTGGGAAGCTCATAACCCACTGTGAGGTTCTTGAAACGGAGATATCTGATGTTCTGGATGTAGCGGTCGTTCACGCGGCCGAGTTCGCCGCCGCCGTTGGAAGCGACGTTGGAACGGGGTCTCGGGAAGTAAGCGTCAGGGTTATCCTCGCTCCAGCAGTTGCTCAGGAAGTTCTTATCCAGGAAGGTGGGATAGCCGAGGCTGAA
>CAMJJO010000078.1 GCA_946406095.1 uncultured Bacteroidales bacterium
CGTGAGCACCACCGCTAACGTGGACACCAAGAGCTACACCGTCAAGATCACCCAGAACAAGAAGAGTGCAGGCGGCGAGCCTCTGACCGTAGTCATCGACGATGTCAAGAATTCCTTCAGTGCTGAAACCGATGGAACTTACGGAGCCGGTTTCTCCGCAACTGTAGAAGGCGTCAAGATCGGCTACTACAAGTATAACGGCACTTCCGCTGCCGTTGCAGCCACCGACTTGATGAAGGTTTACAAGAATTTCGCTCTCGTGCTTTCTTCCGACACGAAGATTGCATCTGTAGTGCTCTATTGCACCAGTAGCTACTGCAAAGACATGACCCCTGTTGTTGGAGAAGGCACTGCCAAGGCAGATGAAACAGCCCTCACCATCACCTGGACCCCTGCAAGCCCTGCGAATACTATCGCTGCTGCGGCAACCAATGCGCAGGTCAGGGTGAACAAGATGGTGATAACCTTCGCTCAGTAAACCTGTCGATATGCTCAGGAAAGCCTTGCAGGCAGCTCTGCTGCTGATGATGATTGGTCTCGCCGTATCTTGCGGCGAGACCATTGCCCCCGTCACGTACGACCTGGCCATCTCCACCAAGGAAAGCCAGGTGCCCAGCGACGACGGGTTCGTCTATGTGACGATTAACGCGCAGGGCGACTGGACCATCGACCTCCAGTATCCTGAAGGCGGGCAGAGCGGATGGGCGACAATGGATCCTGCATCCGGAACAGGAATTCCGCCGGTTGCACGCCTGCGTTTCAGCCAGAACGAGTCTGAGGAATCGAGAATAGTCACTCTGGTCCTCAAGGCCGACGGCATGCAGGCCACCGCTTCGGTGGAGCAGCTCGGGCAGGCCGCCGTTCCCATCACGCCCCAGACGGGGGTTCCGGATGTCGCTACGGCCGACTGGCTCGAACTGCCGGAGACCAAGGCCAACGATGGCTGCGCGTTCCTCGCCCACGATATGGATGGCAAGGCCTACATCAGCGAGGCTAAGAGCGGAGTGCGCAACTGGTCCTGCTATTGGTGCTACGACGAGCATGTCTCCTACTGGGTGGCTTATCCTCACAACAAAGCCCTGATCGGGAAGGGCACCAGGACGGACGTGTGGGGAGTTTTCGACCCCATGATTCCCGTGAACATGCAGCCAAATATGGGCAGCACCTACGGAGGAGGATGGACCAGAGGACATCAGATTCCATCGGCAGACCGTTACAACACTGCCGCGAACAAATCTACCTTCTACCCCACGAACATGACTCCGCAGGAGTACAACTTCAATGCAAAGATCTGGGCCAATCTTGAACAGAAAATCCGCGATTACGCGTCCTCGTCCGATACTCTGTATGTGGTGACAGGATGCGTGCTCGAAGGATCCAGCACCTACTCCGGGAGCAATTCCGGTTTCTCCGTCAAGGTGCCGGCCGCATATTTCAAGGCCGCTCTGCAGAAGAGCACCAGCGTTTCCGTAGGCCATAACGGGTGGCGTGCCGCTGCATGGTATCTGCCACACGATGCTTCGATTGCAAACGGAAGCTTCATCGACTATGTGATGACCGTGGACGCTCTCGAGGCAAAGCTAGGATACGACCTGTTCGTAAACCTGCCTGCGAAGGTGGGCAAGACCCTTGCAGACCAGATAGAAGCGGACTGCAATTGGGCAAAATAATCAGAATTAATACACTGGAAGTATGAAAAAATACATCTACCCCCTGCTTGCGATCATCCTTCTGGCAATGCCCTTCAAGGCAGATGCCGGCAAACATCGCAGCTATGTCATAGGGTTCTACAATCTGGAGAACCTCTTCGACACCTATCACGATGAAGGGAAGAACGACTATCAGTACCTTCCCGACGGGCAGAATGAGTGGACCGAGGCCAAGTATGCCAAGAAACAGCGCAATATGGCCCAGGTCATCCGCGCAATGCACGACGACAACAAGTGCTGGCATGCGGTTCTGGGCGTGAGCGAAATCGAGAACCGCCACGTGCTGGAAGATCTGGTGTCGGAACCCGCCATCGCGGAAGCCAACTACCAGATCGTCCATTATGACGGTCCGGATCGCCGAGGGGTGGATGTGGCTCTGCTCTACAAGCCCGAGATCTTCAAGGTTATCGCCAGCGAGAGCATCCCCTTCAAGTTCACCCCTTCCCGCATCGACTGGAGCCAGTGGACCCAGGAAGAGATGGATAACTTCAAGACCCGCGACGTCCTGATGGTGCGCGGCACGATCGACGGCGAGATGTTCGCCTTCTTCGTCGCCCACCTTCCTTCCCGTCTGGGCGGAAAGGGTGCAGACCTCCGTCCCCGCGGCGCCGAGATCATCTACCAGCGTGCCATGGAACTCCAGCAAGAATTCCCCGGCATAAAGATCGTGGTGATGGGCGATATGAACGACAATCCTACTGATGTCTCGATGACCGAGTTCCTCCGTGGCAAGGAGTTTATCTCCGATGTTACCGACGAGGATTTCTTCGATCCCTTCCTGAGCATGATAAAGGCAGGGTACAGCTCTCTTTATTATCAGGGCGCCGGCAACATCTTCGACATCGTGATGGTGAACAACGCCATCGCAAATGCCCCCAAGGGCACTTTCAAGATACAGCCCATAGTTCAGAAAAAGTTCTACGGCCGTGTGTTCAGCAAGCCCTTCATGACCAACCAGAGCGGCCAGTATAAGGGCACGCCCTTCCGCACCTTCTCCGGTGGCGCATTCGTGGGCGGCTACTCCGACCACTATCCCACATACATTGTAATCAGCAAATGATGAAAAGATTATTATTGATAGTCCTGTCCCTTCTGGCGGTCACCGCACTCGGCGCACAACCTACCGGCGGTGTCAAGGGAACGATTGTCAACCGCAACGGCCGCCAGCCGATCGAGAAAGCACATCTCATCCTCATGCAGGGAGCAGCCACCGTGGCCGAGACATCTTCCGCCGAAGACGGATCGTTCTTCATCCCCGGGCTTGCCGATGGCATGTATACCCTGGTAATCGATGCTCCAGAATTCCTGGAGAGCCAGGTGCAGGTTACGGTGAATGACGGATATGTCAAGAACATGTTCAATCTCGGACTCACCGGAATACAGCGCGTGACCGATGTCGACGACGACAGTTTCGCGCAGTTCGATATGGATGATTCCGGGTATAACGACAATCCAACCATCCTTTTCGGCTCCAACGATGTATTCAACAATATCGCCGGCTACAACTTCAGTTCCGTCCGCTTCCGTGCCCGCGGCTATGCCTCCGAGACACAGGATGTCTATCTTGCCGGAGTGAAGATGAACGATGCCATCACCGGTTATTCCCCGTTCTCCTTGTGGAGCGGCCTGAACGAGGCTATGCGCACCAAGGAGTCCACCAACGGCCTCGAGGTTTCCGACTATGGTTTCGGCGGATACAATGGCGTGACCAACATCTTCGGCAATGCCACCAACGTGCGCAAGGGGCTCCGCGGAAGCGTCCTGACCAACAGCACCCTGTATCGTCTTCGCCTGATGGGCTCATATGCCACCGGCCTCATGGACAACGGCTGGGCCTTTGCGGCGAATGTCTCCGCCCGTCTCGGCGGCAATGACTGGATCGACGGTGTATATTATCGCTCCTTTGCCTATTATCTTGCTGCCGACAAGGTGCTGGACGATGCCCACAAGCTGAGTTTCGTGTTCTTCGCGACTCCCGGCCAGCGCGGCGCCCAGAATGCATCCACCCAGGAGGTTTACGACCTTGTGGGGGACAATATGTACAACTCCAACTGGGGATACCAGAACGGCAAGGTGCGCAACGCCCGCGTCCGCAAGACCAACGAGCCTATAGCCATCCTCAAGTACGATTACACACCTTCCGACAAGTTCAACGCCTACGTCACCGCCCTCTATCGTTTCGGCAAGAACGGCTACACCGCCCTCGACTGGTACGATGCCCAGGATCCCCGCCCGGACTATTACCGCAACCTTCCGAGTTACTTCTACGATGCCAATCCGGATATGAACCGTAATAACGGTATAAAGAACGGATGGGCAAACGAGGTATGGTCCCACCCGGACAGTTATCCTACGCTCACCCATATCGACTGGGACCGCTTCTACTATGTCAACCGCATCCAGACCGACGATAACGGCCTGAACCGTTCGAAATACATTCAGGAGCAGCGCCACGTGGACCAGAACGACCTTAACCTGGCCGCAACATTCAAATACCGCCCCCAGGACAATCTGACCGTTACCGGCGGACTCAACGCCCGCGTCAACCGCACTGAGTACTACAAAGTGGTGGCAGACCTTCTCGGCGGCGACTACTATATGGATATCGACAACTTCGCCGAACGCGATTTCGCCGCCACTCCCTATAAGTTGCAGAACGACCTGGATTATTATATGAAGAATGGTTCCGCACAGGTTCTGCACAAAGGAGACAAGTACGGCTACGACTACTATGCACAGGTGCGCAACTACGGCGGATGGCTGAATGCCGAATACACTCTCGGAAACTTCAGCGCCAACCTTGGCGGCCGTGTCGGTTACGAATCCTTCTGGCGTGAGGGCCTCATGAGAAAGGGCCTTTTCCCCGGACTGGATGAAAACGGGAAGAAGCTGGTTGTGGACGGAGTTACCGTCGAACCCACATACGAGAACGATGGCTCGGTGGTGACTTCTTACGGCAAGAGCAAGGTTTCCAAATTCATGACTTTCGCCGGGAAACTTGCCCTCAATTATGTGATAGGCGGTTCGCAGCGCGTATATGCCAACCTGGGCTACTTCAACGATGCCCCCAGGTTCAACCAGGCTTTCCTTTCGCCCAGGACCAGGAACTCCATTATGGATGACCTGAAGACCATCAAGACCTTCTCGTCCGATATCAACTGGCAGTATTCCGGCAACGGAATCAACGTCCGCACCACGGCGTACTTCACCACCATCAAGGACCAGTCCAAGATAATGAGTGCCTACGACGACCTTCAGAATGCTTTCTCCAACTTCGCCATCAACGGAATAGACCAGCAGAACATAGGCGTCGAGCTCGGATTCAAGGTCCCCACCTATCTGGTTCCGAATCTCTCGGTGCAGGGCGTGCTCGCCGCTGGCCGCTATGTCTATACATCCAATCCTACCATGACCCAGACGGTGGACAACAGCGCCGAGGTGGTCATGGAGAATGTGCCCGTGCCTTACTGGAAGAGCACTCTGCTCGCCGACGGTACGGTCAAACAGCACTACGTGCCGTCGACCCCTCAGATCGCCGCCAGCCTTGGACTTGCATATAACTACAACTACTGGTTCATCGACGGCGACGTAGAGTACTTCGGCAAATCATATCTCGACATGAATCCTCTCTACCGCACCGAAACGGCAGTGGCCGGCCCGGACAACCAGGTTACGGCAAATGAGCTTGCCTATATGACGGAGCAGGAGGAATTCGCCCCCGCAGTGCTGGTGAATCTTTCGGTAGGCAAGAGCTGGTATATCCACTACAAGTATCAGCTCGGCTTCTCGCTGAATGTCAAGAACCTGCTGAACAACCGCAACGTGAAGACCGGCGGCTATGAGCAGACCCGCATGGTGGACAACACCGTCAGCAAGAGCCAGTACTACCGTTTCGACTCCAAGTACTTCTACATGTCCGGAACCAATTATATGTTGAACGTTTATTTCAGATTCTAAGCATATGAAAAAGATTATTTACGCAATCGCGGCCCTCGCCGCCATCGTTTCCTGCCAGAGTCTGAAAGAAGAATGGCAGCCGGTGTTCACCTTCGGCGACAATGAACCCGCCGAAATGAAACTGTGGACCGAATCCGACCTCTCCAAGTATGGATTCGGCGGCACCTTCACCAGCATCAAGGACATGAAGGATGAGTATGAGAAGAAGACCGCGATGGAAAAGAAGATGACCTCCGGACATACCATCACATCCAACACGTGGATCAAGGGTCAGGTGGTTTCCGACGACAGGTCCGGCAACCTCTACCGCGAAATCTACCTCCAGGATGCCACCGGTGGCATAGACCTCAAGCTCGGAAAGTCCTCGCTCTACAGCGACTACAAGCTCGGCCAGTGGGTGTATGTGAACTGCAACGGCCTTTGCATAGGCGCCTACAACGGCATGCCCCAGCTCGGCCTGGAGCCGGATAACACCAGCACCAACGAGTACGAGACGTCCTACATCGACAATCAGTACATCATCAATACCCATGTGTTCCGCGGAGCATACGACACTCCCGTGGCCCCGAAGGAAGTCACCGAAGCGGAGGTCAAGGCCAGCCTGAGCGCCGGTTTCAAGGGCGATCTCTGGGGAGTCCTGGTCAAGGTCAAGGGATTGAAGTACGGCAATCAGATTTTCGCCCTTGTATATCCCCACGGAATCCTCGGCCACAAGAAGGACAACCCCTACAACCGCCTGTTCCTTTCGGATGCCGGCACCTGGGGAATCAATACCTGGAGCATGTCCAAGGCCAAGTACATCGAATATATCCAGGCAGGTAACTTCGATGCCGGTGTGATTGGCAGCGGTGCCACCAAGTACGGCAACATCCTCACCAAGCCCATCGACTATAAGGCTCAGATGGGAAATGAGGTCATTACTGCCTTCGGCCCGGATGCGTACATCACCTATAAGGAGATGATGGTCAAGTACGCCACTGCCAACTATGTCTCCCATTATTTCAAGATGGGCACCACCGACATCCAGGTGCGCACCAGCGGATACGCCAAGTTCGCCGATCAGGAACTGGATTCCAGGATCATCGGCGGTTCCAGCTTGGATATCACCGGAATCCTCACCATCTACGACGGCAGCGCACAGCTGTCGCTCGTGACCGCTCCGGACGATGCCGACAACCCTTCAGTAAAGATCAACTAACAAATGAAACATATATTCACCCTTATCACGCTTGCCCTTTCGCTTATGGCTTGCAATCGCACCAACCCCTTCCTTACGGAATGGGACACCCCCTATGGAATTCCTCCTTTCGACAAGATAAAGACATCCGACTACATCCCTGCAATCAAGGCCGGCATAGCCGAGCAGCAGGCTGAAATCGACGCCATAGTCGCGTGCCAGGAGGCCCCCAGTTTCGAGAATACCATCGCCCCGCTGGAGTATTCCGGGCGCATCCTCTCCAAGGTCAGCGGAGTGCTCTACAACGTCGCCGAGACCGACCGCAGCGATGCTCTCGACAAGGTGGTCGAGGAGTCCATCCCGCTGATGAGCGAGCACGAGGCCAACATCTCCTTCAACAAGGCCCTCTACGAGCGCATCGCCGCCATCTGGAACGGTGACCAGAGCGGCCTTACCCGCGAGCAGCAGATGGTGCTCAAAAAGCACTACGAGAGCTTCGAGCGTGAGGGCATAGGCCTGCCTGAAGAGCAGCAGAACCGTCTTCGCGAAATCAATTCCGATATCGCTGCCAAGACACAGAAGATAGGCAACAACATCCTCGCAGAGAGCAATGCTTTCAAGGAGAAATTCGGATTCAGCGTGAGCGCATTCCCCGACAAGATGACCTCCACGGCCGACCGCGAGCTCCGCAAGCAGTACTATGAGGCCTACACCACCCGCGGCCATCACGGCAACGAGAACGACAACGCCCTGCTGGTGCTGGAGGTGCTCCGTCTCCGCCAGGAGAAGGCCAAGATGCTGGGATTCCCGAACTCCGCCGCCTACACCCTCGACAACAAGATGGCCAAGGACCCCGCAACTGTCGATGGGTTCCTGCGTGGCATAATCAAGGCTTCCACCGCCAAGGCCCGCGAGGAAATCGCCGATATGCAGAAGGTGATGGAAGAGGATATCGCCGCTGGCGTGCTGCCTGCCGGCTCCAAGATCGAGCCCTGGGACTGGTGGTACTATGCCGAGAAGGTCCGCAAGG
>CAMJJO010000079.1 GCA_946406095.1 uncultured Bacteroidales bacterium
GTTGATGTCCGAAGCCTCGCTGCCCATGAATTCGGTAAGCTCGTCGTGGACTATCTTCACCATCATCTGCTGCGGCTTGACGGCGGTGAGTACGCCCGTGCCGATGGCCTTGGTCTTTACGTTGTCGCAGAACTCCTTAGCTACTTTGTACCTTACATCTGCGTCGAGCAGGGCACGGCGCACATCTTTAAGCGTCTCGGCGACGTTGACTTCGGTAATCTTGCCTTCTCCTTTGAGAATCTTGAAGGATTTCTCCAGCCTTTCAGATAAATTTTCAAACATAGCGGTGCAAAAATACGAAAAAAAGTTAATGTATCTATACCGTTTATTTATTCATGTAATACTATGAAAAAAGTCTTTTCTTTTATGCTCAGGATGATGATGAGGTGTTATTCCACGGTTGCGGAATCTTCACAGCGTTCTGTCAATGCCAAAATCGCAAGGCAGTTCAATCTATGGGTGGCTGAGAAGAAATACTGCCGCCAGGACCTGAGCATGTCAGATGTGGCCGAGGAATTCGGCGTATCTGAAGAAGCCCTTTCTTTCTACTTTACCAATGTGGCAGGGGAGCGCTTCAGCACTATACGCAAGAAACTCCGCCTGGAGGAGGCCCGCAGGCTGATCTGTGAGGACCCTTCGCGCAAACTCAGCCATATAGCGAACACGGTTGGGATTCCGGACAAGTGCAATTTCCGCAAGCAGTTTTTCTCTGTCTACGGGATACCTCCCAGCGAATGGCAGAGGCAATGCGCAGAAATGAAGAGATAGCCTGACCGCCTTGTAATCAGCACAGCTCCTCACTCGTTACATCCGGGTGAAAGCCCGGGTGCGGGGGACTGCGCCTTCATATATATGAAAAATAATTGCTATCTTTGAAAGATATTACGTTATATGACACAGGCGAACTACATATTCCTTCTCTTGCTGGACCTGGCCCTCACCGTGGGCATATCTTTTTTATGTTCTATTCTGGAGGCTGTCCTGATGTCTACCCCGCTTTCCTACATCAGCATGCGGGAAGAGGAAGGTTACAAGAGCGCCACCCTCTTCAAGAAGTACAAGACCGATATAGACAGGCCCATCGCCGCCATTCTCGCGATGAACACCATAGCCAATACCTTCGGCGCTTCACTGGTAGGCGTCCTTACCACCAAGGCTTTCGGCAGCGCGTGGGTCGGCTGGATGTCCGCCCTCACCACCCTGCTTATCCTTGTTTGCTCGGAAATCATCCCCAAAACCATAGGAACCACTAAATACCGCAGCCTGATGGGCTTCACCACCAGAGGGATTTCTTTCCTGCTGGTGCTGATGTATCCCCTGGTAGTTCTGATACGCTACATCGGCAGCCGTTTCTCTTCCGATGAAGAGGAGGCCGCCGTAAGCAGGGAAGAGGTGTCCGCCATGGCAAACGTGGGTGAAGAAGAAGGGGTTATCGACCGCAGCGAGAACAAGGTTATCCAGAACATCATCAAACTGGACAATGTCAAGGCATACGAGGCTATGACCCCCCGCGTGGTTTGCTCGGTCGCACCCGAATCGATGACTCTCAAGGAGTATTTCGAGGCCGATGAATTCGAGCATCATTCCCGCATTCCGGTGTATGCCGAATCTCCCGAGTACATCACCGGTTACATCCTGCGGGACGATGCGCTCGAGGATCTTGCAGAAGATAAATTCAGCAAGACCCTTAAGGAACTCCGAAGGGACATATCCTTCTTCAATGAAGAGGCTTCCCTGGCCGATATTTGGGAGAAACTCCTCAAGAGCCGCGAGCAGATGGCATTGATCATCGACGATTATGGCTGTTTCGAGGGTATCCTCACCCTGGAAGATATAATCGAGACCATCTTCGGGCTCGAGATAATGGACGAAATGGACGAAGTGAGCGATATGCAGGAGTATGCCAAGGAGCGTTGGAAGAAACGCCAGAAGCGCTATAAGAAAGTAAGTATCCCGGTTCCGGAAAAGAATGAGGGATAAAAAATATATATTTTTTTGAATTTTTACTATTTTTGTATTCTGTAGGTTGAAACGCATTTCTTTATGCTCGAAGATGTAAGGTCCCATATCACGCGTCTGATCGCCCTTTACGAGGGGGAGAAGAAGCGCGCCGATGATGCCCTCGCCCTTCTTGCAAAAAGCAATAGCGAGATTGAAGCCTGCAAAAAGCAGATTGCTGAATTGAACAGACAGATAGACAATCAGCGGCTTACAAGTGCTTTCTCCGCCCAGGGCGGCAATCCCGAAGCAAAGCAGCGCCTGACCAAGCTGATTGCAGAAATTGACAAATGCATCTCGCTGCTCGAGAGTTGACGATGGATCAGAATATTACGCTCGAAATAGCTGGAAGGCAGTTCCACTTGAAAGCTTCATCTCCCGAGATGGAGCAATCGATGAGGTTTGCCGCTGAGGACATCAACAACATGCTCGGCCGCTACACCGAGAAGTACCCCGACAAGGACTTCGTGGAGATGCTGCTTTTCGTGACTCTGACGCAGACCGTTTCCAGGTTCAATGCCCAGAAGAAACTGAATTCAGTCACGGCGGAGCACGAGAAACTTGTCAATGAGCTTTCTAACTATCTGAACAATATAGACAGTAACCGTTAGTCCGTCCTTGCTGAAACAAAACAAGTTCCACGGAACCGGGTAAACTCGAGCTGAGGATGGCAGGCCTGCCCGACAGGAAGCCAGATACAGAGCGGAGCCCAAATCATACAGAAATCATTTTCTGCTAAGGACTAACGGCTTTTCTACGGCATCTGCATCGTGTGCGGATGCCGTTTTTGTTTGACATACACTATAACACTATATATTATGTTATTCTATATTCTTTCGGCCGTAGGAGGTGCCATAGTGGCCCTGGCCATTTACATAATCGCTCACAAGGCCTCTGTGAAAGGCCGTGGCGAAGCCATAATCCAGAAAGCGGAGCTTGAAGCGGAGAATATCAAACAGCAGAAGATTCTTCAGGCAAAAGAGAAGTTCGTCCAGCTGAAAAGCGAACACGAAGACTATATCAGCAATAAGAACAAGCAGTTGCAGGAGAGGGAGAACGCGATTCATCAGAAAGAGTCCCAGCTTGGCCAGCAGGCCAGCGAGCTTGGCCGCAAGCAGCACGAAATCGACAGCGCAAGGGGGCAGGTCCGGGCTCAGATGGAGAATCTGGAGCGCAAGCAGGAAGAATGCGACAAACTCGTCGCCCAGGTGAACAAGCAGCTGGAGACCATTGCCGGAATGACCGCGGTCGAAGCCAAGAACATGCTTGTCGAAAACCTTAAGGCAGAGGCCCGTACGGAGGCACAGGCGTACATCAACGACACAATGGATGATGCCCGGTTGAATGCCGCCAAAGAGGCTAAACGCATAGTTATCAATACTATACAACGTACTGCCACTGAGACTGCAATCGAGAACGCCGTTACCACTTTCCCCATCGACAACGATGAGGTAAAGGGTCGCATCATCGGCCGTGAGGGCCGTAACATCCGTGCCCTGGAGGCCGCTACCGGCGTTGAAATTGTGGTGGACGACACTCCGGATGCAATCATGCTTTCCGCATTCGACCCTGTCCGGCGTGAAGTGGCCCGCCTTGCTCTGCATCAGCTGGTGATCGATGGCCGAATCCATCCTGCCCGCATCGAAGAGGTGGTTGCCAAGGTCAGCAAGCAGCTTGAGGACGAGATACTCGAGACCGGCAAGCGTACTTGCATCGACATGGGAATCCATGGGCTTAATATCGAGCTGGTCAAGCTTATCGGCCGAATGAAGTATCGTTCCTCCTACGGGCAGAACCTTCTTCAGCACTCCCGTGAAGTTGCGAATATCGCTGCCGTCATGGCTTCCGAACTTGGCTTGAATCCTAAGCTTGCTAAGCGCGCTGGCTTGTTGCACGATATAGGCAAGGTGTCCGACGAGGATCCCGACCTGCCTCACGCACTCCTCGGTGCCAAGCTCGCCGAGCAGTATAAGGAGCGTCCGGAGATCGTGAATGCCATAGGCGCCCACCACGAAGAGATGGAGATGACTTCAACCATCGCTCCTATCGTTCTGGTTGCCGACGCCATTTCCGGTGCCCGTCCCGGTGCCCGCAGAGAGGTTATCGAGTCCTACATCAAGCGCCTGAAGGGCATGGAGGATCTTGCCGCTTCTTATCCCGGCGTGACCAAGTCCTACGCCATCCAGGCTGGGCGCGAACTCCGTGTAATCGTGGGTGCAGAGCAGGTCAGTGACGATGATGCGACACGCCTCTCTTCCGATATCGCGCAGCGCATCCAGGACGAGATGACTTATCCCGGACAGGTGAAGATTACCGTCATCCGCGAGACTCGTTCCGTGGCTTATGCAAAATAATTGATGATGAACAAGTTATGCCATATAGCGCTAATTGCGGCAGCCCTCTTTTCAGGGCTGTCCGCTTTTGCGCAGAGGCTCCCGGATACCACCGTCAACTGGGAGACTGAGGTGGTTGTCGGCGAAGATGGTACATCCCGCATTGTCTTTACCGGCACGCCTGTAGTTCCGCTGGACGAGATCCATGGCACCCTGCAGTGGATCTCCTGCATAGGTGAAAACTGCCATAGCCCCGAAGAGATCGAATATGACCTGCATCCTGCTACAGCAAACGGCGCGTGTTACGTCCCTCAGGGGGATAACCTTCAGCCCGCACTCGAGGCAACAGATGGACCGATCCAATCTAAAGGAAAGAGCATCTGGGGCTTGATTCTGGAGGCGATATTGTGGGGTTTCGCCATGCTGCTGACGCCCTGCGTTTTCCCCATGGTGCCCATGACCGTATCGTTCTTCGTAAAGGGGAGTGAGAATGCTGCCGCCGGCAAGTTCAAGGCCCTGATGTACGGTCTCTTCATAGTACTGCTCTACACCGTGCCCATATCGATCATTATTGGTTTGACTTGGGTTTTCGGTGGATCGACGGTCACCGCGGACATCTTCAACTGGCTCGCAACGCACTGGCTGCCCAACATCATCTTCTTTGTAGTATTCATGCTCTTCGCGGCATCCTTCTTCGGAGCATTCGAGATCACTCTGCCTTCGAAGTTGGTGAACACCTCTGATAAGAAATCGGATAAAGCTGGCCTGGCTGGCGTATTCTTCATGGCCCTTACTCTGGTGCTGGTGTCATTCTCATGCACCGGCCCCATAGTCGGCACGGTTCTTATAAAATCCACTTCCGGAGAATTCTGGAGTCCGATGGTGACCATGCTTGCTTTCAGCATTGCATTCGCCCTGCCGTTCACTTTGCTGGCGCTTTTCCCGTCGCTGCTGAAGAATCTACCCAAGAGCGGCGGCTGGCTCAACAGCGTGAAAGTGGTGCTCGGCTTCATCGAGGTGGCACTTGGATTCAAGTTCCTCAGTGTTGCAGACCAGACCTATCACTGGGGCATACTCGACAGGGAAGTGTATCTGGCAATCTGGATAGTGTGTTTCACCATGCTTGGCTTTTACCTGCTTGGCAAACTTCGCTTCAAGTATGACGATGAACTCAAGCACATTGGCATCACCCGTCTTGCTCTTGCGATTGCCACATTCTCCTTTGTGGTATATATGATTCCGGGCATGTTCGGGGCTCCTCTGAAGGCCCTTTCGGGCTATCTGCCTCCACTTGAAACGCAGGATTTCGTCATCTCCTCGTATGCGGCAGATACTCCCCTTGAGGGACGTAACACCCGCGGTTCGATAGCGGGGGGACCGTCCCGAAGGGATGGTGGGGTGAGCCCGGAGGGCGAACTCCCGAAAGGGGAGTATCTGCCGGCATACGGGCTGATACGCATGCCCCACGGATTGAGTGCGTATGGAACTATCGACGAAGCGCTGGCGGCTGCGAAGGAGAGCGGGCGGAAGGTGTTTGTAGACATTACCGGCCACGGATGTGTGAACTGCCGCGAGATGGAGGCCAGGGTATGGTCCGATCCGCAGGTGCTGGAGCAACTCCAGAGTTTCGTAATGGTGGCATTATACACCGATGACAAGCAGAAACTGCCGGAGAACCAGTGGCTTACAACTCCTGATGGAAAGGTTTTGAAAGATGTTGGCAGGGTGAATAGTTATATTGCCCGCACCCGTTTCGGAGTGAATGCGCAGCCGAACTACTTTATCTTGGATTCGGATGGCAAGATCCTGGCTGGCCCCCGTGGATACGACCTTTCCGTCCCCGGTTTTCTGGAGTTCCTGTCTATAAAGTAGATATCAACTCCCGGAATAACCCAGTCATCTTCTTGGAAGCGAGATCGGCCTGACGGACGATCTCGTTTTCGTCTGTGACATAGTCGTCTCCGGCTTCATGGGCGACGTCTGTGATTACGGACATTCCAAGCACGCGGATGCCGGCATGGCGGGCGGTAATCACTTCGGGGGTTACGCTCATTCCCACGTCGTCGGCACCCATGGATGCGTAAAATGCATATTCTGCCGGCGTTTCGTATGTAGGGCCGGTGCAGGATACATAAATGCCACGCTGGAGTTTAACACCTTGTTTTTCAGCTATTTTCAGCATCCTGTCCTGAAGAGCCAGGTCGTAGGCGCAGGTCATGTCGGGGAAACGTGGGCCGAATTCATCCAGATTCGCTCCGATAAGAGGATTCGGGAGGAGGTTGATATGGTCCCGGATAAGCATCAGGTCGCCGATGTTGAAGTTTTTGTTCATGGCACCGGCGGCATTCGATACCAGAAGGTACTTGATGCCAAGCTTTATCATCACCCGGATGGGCAGGACCACGGTATCCATGGGGTAGCCTTCGTAGTAATGATAACGCCCCTGCATGGCAAGCACGCACTTTCCACCCAGGTTTCCGCATATGAAATTGCCCTTGTGGCCTACTGCGGTTGCAGCGGGGAAACCGGGAATCATCACATAAGGGACGGAAACCGAGTCGGTTATTTCTTCGGCCAACTGGCCTAGGCCGCTGCCCAGGATTATTCCGGCTATCGGCTTTCGGCCGTCCAGCCAGGAAGAAAGGAATGCCGCGGCATCTTCGATAATACCAGTCCTCTTATCCATCCTAGAGGCTCTCGATCATTTTGGTAAACAGAGGAATCATACGTTTGGTGGCGGCATTGGCTTGCTGCACCACGTCTTCTCCGTCGTTGAAATTGCGTTCGATATTCTGGGTGTTGCAGATGTTGGTCACTACGGACATTCCGAACACGCGGAGACCGCTGTGGCGGGCCACAATGACTTCCGGAACGGTGGACATGCCCACGAGGTCTGCACCGGAAGAACGGAAGAAACGCACTTCGGCCGGGGTCTCGTATGAAGGCCCGGAACCACCGAAATAAATGCCCTGGTGGAGTTTGAAACCCATTCCGGCCGCGATCTCGAGTGCCTTTTTCTGGAGCTCCAGATCGTAAGGGCAGGTCATGTCGGGGAAGCGGGGGCCGAAATCGTCCAAATTGGGCCCGATCAGGGGGTTGGGCATGAAGTTGATATGGTCTTTGATGATGATGGTATCACCGACTTTGTATTCCGGATTCAAGGCACCGGCGGCGTTGGACACAAAGAGATACTTGATACCGAGCTTGCACATCACGCGGACGGGCAGGGTAAGGGTGGACATATCGTAGCCCTCGTAGTAATGGAAACGCCCCTGCATTGCAATGACGCATTTCCCGCCCAGGGTACCGCAGATAAAGTTGCCCTTATGGCCGATCACGGTAGATACCGGGAAACATGGGATCTCGGTGTAGGGGATTGTGATGCGGTCTTCGATGATTTCTGCAAGCTGGCCAAGGCCGCTGCCAAGTATGATAGCGGCAATCGGCTTACGCCCTTCCAGACGGGATTCTATGAATTCCGCCGCAGTGTTGATCTTGGTGATTC
>CAMJJO010000080.1 GCA_946406095.1 uncultured Bacteroidales bacterium
CTCCGTGCAGATCACCGCATCCCACAATCCCGCCGAGTACAACGGCATGAAGGTCTCCCGCGAGAACGCCCTTCCCGTCGGCCTGGACACCGGCCTGGGCCAGATCAAGGCCTGGATAGAGGAAGGCCGCCCCACGCCCAAGGCTGCCAAGCCCGGAAAGGTGACCGAAATCGACATCAAGCCCGACTACATCAAGTTCCTCCTGAAGTACAAAGGCGACTACTCCAACCTCAAGATCGCATTCGACCTCTCCAACGGAATGGCCAATCTCTTTGCGAAGGAAATATATAAAGGAGAAAACGCCGAGTGGCTCTTCGATACAATCGACGGCCGTTTCCCCAACCACGAGCCTAATCCGTTGATTCCCAAGAACGTGCAGCCTCTGCGCGAGCTGGTGGCAAAGTGCGGGGCCGACCTTGGCGTGATCTACGACGGCGATGCCGACCGCGTGATGTTCGTAGACGACAAAGCCCGCTTCGTGGCCCCCGACCTGATCATAGCGATGATGGCCCAGTATTTCTGCGACGAGCGCGGAGAAAAGAATCCCCGCGTGCTCCAGGAAATCCGTTCTTCCAAGGCGGTAGGGGAGTATCTGCAGAAGTATGGCGCCGAGCTCCACACCTGGCGTGTGGGCCGCGCATTCGCCGCTCCCAAACTCCGCGAGATCGACGGCCTCTGGGGAGGGGAACTCGCAGGGCACTACTATTTCAAGGATTTCTTCTATTCCGACAGCGGAATGCTGGCCAGCATCATCGTGCTTCGCATAGTCTCCGCCCTCAAGAAGCAGGGCAAGACCTTCAGCCAGCAGATCGACGAGCTCACCAAATACAAGAACTCCGGCGAGGTCAACTTCCGCGTAGAGGATAAGGCCGGGGCGATGGAGGCCGTGAAGGAATTCTTCGAAAAGAGTGAAACGCCCACCGCGGTGATGGACTTCGACGGCTACCGTCTCGAATTCCCTCAGTGGTGGTTCAATATCCGTCCTTCCAACACCGAACCCTATCTCCGTTTCATCTGCGAAGCCACCACCGACGAAGTGCTGGCACAGAAGATCGCCGACGCCGCTGCCATCATAGAAGGCAAGTTCGGAGGCAAGAGGGCGTAAGTCAAGATGCTGACAAAGAGACAGTTGGTTGTGATGCTCCTGGCATTTCTGCCGCTGATGGCAGGTGCTCAGGAGCGCCGCTTTACAATAAAGGAGGCCGAGAAGCTGGTGCCCCGGGAGGTGCGCAAGCCGGTCAAGTCCATGATCCCAGGCGAGAAACCTCCCGTGCACGATACCCTGGACACGTCCGACCCTACGGTGAAGATACTGCTGCTTAACAACGGCACCTGGCGTTATGAGCGGGACCTTTCCGCCATGGCCGACAGCGCCGTATTCCGCAAGGCCTGGGTGACGAACGATATGAACCCCTACCGCACCAAACTGGAGGATCTGCCTTTCCGCGTGACGCTCTGCCTGGCCGATTCCGCCAGCCGTTTCTGCGTTCCGCGCCAGATCAAGGTCTTCTCTCCTTTCGGATGGCGCCGTCGCCGCAATCATACGGGGGTGGACCTGCCCCTGCCCACTGGCACGCCGGTCTACGCCGCATTCGACGGCAAGGTGCGCTGCTCCATGTACAACCGCGGCTATGGCAATGTGGTGGTGATCCGCCACGCATCCGGCCTGGAGACAACCTACGCCCATCTTTCCGCAAGGAAGGTGGAGGCCGGGGATTATGTTTCCGCGGGGGATGTGATAGGCCTGGGCGGCTCTACGGGGCGTTCCACCGGCCCTCATCTTCATTTCGAAACCCGCTACGAGGGCTTCGCATTCGACCCTCAGTGGCTGATAGATTTCGAGACTGGCACCCTGCGCCACGGATGGTTCGTGCTAAAGCGCAAGTATCTGTCCAACAGTTCCAGATACTACCCAGAATCCGAAGAGGAAGAGGAGGAAATCTACAAGACCGAAGAGGAGGAACGTGCGGAGGCCGAACGCATCGCCAAGGAGATGGCCGCTGCGAAGTACCACACCATCCAGTCCGGGGACACCCTGCTGGGGCTTGCGGCTCAATACCATACCAGCGTAAGTGCTATATGCAAGTTGAACGGAATCACTCCGTCCACTACTTTGAGGATAGGCAAGAAATTAAGAGTCAAATAGTTATGAAAAGATTTCTGATAGTGGCCGGCCTGGCCGCGGCTCTCTTTGGCTGCACCCGGAGCCCCGAACTTTACACTTTGAAGAACGATTCCGGGATGCAGGTCAGCATCACCGATTACGGCGGGCGCATAGTCTCGCTGCTGGTGCCGGACCGCGACGGGGTTCTCCGCGACGTAGTGCTGGGCTTCGATGACCTCGAGGATTATTATCCCGAGAGGAACGAGACCGACTTCGGAGCATCCATCGGCCGCTATGCGAATCGCATCAAGGATGGCCTCGTCACCATCGACGGCAAGCAGTATCAGCTGCCCCGGAACAACTTCGGCCACTGCCTTCACGGAGGCACCAGGGGCTGGCAGTATCAGTTCTACAAGGCCGTGGAAGTGAGCGGGAACAGCCTGAAACTGGAGCGCATCTCGCCCGACGGGGACCAGAACTTCCCCGGCAACGTAAAGGCCTATGTGACTTTCACCCTGACAGAAGGCAACGCTTTGGATATACGCTACGAGGCCACCACGGACGCTCCCACGGTCATCAATATGACCAATCACGCCTATTTCAACCTCTCCGGGGATCCTGCAAATCACTCTATCTGCGACGACGAACTCTATATCAACGCATCCTCTTTCACTCCAGTGGACGATACCTTCATGACTACCGGGGAAATATGGCCGGTGGAGGGGACTCCCATGGACTTCCGCACCCCCAAGCTTGTGGGGAGGGACATCGATGCCGATTATGAGCAGCTTCGCAACGGTCGCGGCTACGACCATAACTGGGTGCTGGACAGCGCCTGCGACGACAGCATAGTCGCTGCCGAACTTTATTGCCCGGCAAGCGGAATCGATATGAAGGTTTACACCGATGAGCCTGGAATCCAGGTGTATGCGGGGAACTTCCTCGACGGCACCGTCACCGGCAAGGGAGGCGTCGTCTACCAGCGCCGCACCGCCATCTGCCTGGAAACCCAGAAGTATCCTGACACCCCCAACAAGCCGGAGTGGCCTTCTGCCCTTCTACGCCCCGGGGAAACTTATACCAGCCATTGTGTATTTGAATTCGGAACAAAATGATTATGAAAAAGATAACACTTGCTCTCGCTGCTCTTCTGGCACTGGCCTGCACCGAAAAAGAGGCTCCCAAGCCGGATGATTCCCTGATTATCAGCAGCTCCAAGAATCTCTCCTTCGAGGTTGCCGGAGGCACGCAGAAGATATCTTTCACTTCGTCTCCCGAGTGGACGGCCGTCTGCTCGTCGAACTGGCTTGACATAACTCCTGCATCGGGAGTCAAGGGCATAGGAAACGCCGACCTGACCGTGACTGAAAACACCGGCTACAGTGTCAGGAAAGGGTATGTCGCTTTCGCGGCAGGCACTGCCAAAGACACCGTTTATGTGACTCAGGCATGCTCCGACCTTTTGAGCGTGGAGCCCGCGGAGTTCAATGTGGGAAATGCCGGAGGAGTGTATTTCTCCAAGCTCAAGACCAACCTGGAATACAGCGTGAAGGTAGAGGATGCGGCTGCTTCCTGGATCAACGTGAGCGGCGCCGGTGTCAAGGCACTGTCTGACGTGACCCTGACGATCAACGTGTCGCCCACCGAAGACGTGCATGGGCGTTCCGGCAAGATTCTGGTTTCCGCCGGGTCCCATTCTGCCGAAATCAGCGTCACCCAGAGCGGCCAGGAGCCTGTTTTCTCGGCAACCGTCGCCGACAGAAGGGCTCCGGCGGCAGGGGAGAGTTTCTCCGTGCCCGTCAACACCAATCTGGAGGTTGCCGCTTCGGTTCCTTCGTGGATCACCGCCACACGCACCGCTGCCGGTTTCGATTTCACCGTTGCCGCCAACACCGGGGATGAGGCCCGAACCGGCACTGTGACCATCTCCAACGGCGAATTCGATAAGAAAGCCAGCTTCAAGGTGAGCCAGAAATCCCCCAAGTCGATGTATATCCTCGCAATAGGAAACAGTTTCTCCTGGGATGCGATGGAGTACCTCTACCAGATATTGCAGGAGCTGGGCTACAAGGATATCTTCCTGGGCAACCTCTACATAGGCGGATGCACGCTGCAGACGCACGCGAACAATATCACGGCTTCTGCCAATGCCTATGAGTACCGCACCAATTCCAAGGGCAGCTGGGGCTCTACCAACGGATATATATCCACCACTGCCATGAAGGAGCGGGACTGGGACTTCGTGAGCATGCAGCAGGCCAGCGGTTATTCCGGAATCGCGGACAGCTACGAGCCTTACCTGTCGACTATCATGACCGCCGTCAAGCAGTACTGCCCCAATGCCAAGCGCATGTGGCACATGACCTGGGCCTACCAGGGCAACTCCACCCACAGCGATTTCGCCAAGTACGGAAAAGACCAGATGACGATGTACAACGCCATCCTGGATGCAGTGAAGACCAAGGTCCTGACCCGCGGGGACTTCGATTTCGTGATCCCTTGCGGCACCGCAGTGCAGAACCTGCGCACCAGTTATCTGGGCGACACCATCACCCGCGACGGCTACCACATGTCCTATAACAACGGGCGTCTGCTCACCGGCCTGATGTGGGCCCGGCAGATCACCGGCAAGAGCATCGCGGACATCAGCTACAAGCCATCTTCCTATACTTATACCGCAGATCAGATAAAGGTTATCAAGGAGGCGGTGGAGAATGCCTACAACAAGCCTTACGAGGTGACTACCTCCACAATTCCCGCTCCCGAGCCCGACTATGTTTATCCTACCGATGAACTGAAGGCACAGTTTACCGGTGCCGGCTATTCTCTGGATGCCTATGAGGCTGTGCCTCTGATCATCGAGAACAAGGCGTACTACAATTCGACCAGCAGTTCGACTTTGACCAGCGCCGCCAACGGCAGCACTGCGACCAACTTGTCTCAGTTTGCCGCCACTCAGATTTTTGCCAAGAGCCAGATTCCCAACGGCTCGGTGATAGTGCTCAAGAGCGGCTATCAGTACAGGCCGGAGGGATGGGTCGACCTTTCTACCAAAAACAATGGTGAAAACGGTGCGGATCCGGCTCGTCCGAAGAATGTTACCGCTTCGGTGGTCGTTGTGGACGATGCATGGTGGAAGTCGTTCAACTACCGCGCTTTCAACCTGGCCAAGTCCGGCAATCCGAGTCTTTCCGATGCCGAACAGGAGACCCTGAGGAGTTGCTTTGCCATCTTCAAACCTAAGCAATGAGAAGGTTCGTGATTCTACTGTCTGCCGCTGCGGTGCTTGCTTTGCAGGCCTGCTGCGGCGGACAGTCGCATTTGGTGGCCGATGAATCGGTGATCGTCGCATCGCCCTGCCCGGACAGCATCTATCTCTATACCCCCGCGATCGTGGAGGGTTTTGACGGGCGCTACGTGGTGGCGGTGGATTATGGCGGACCCGGCACCGGCGCCCTGGATGGCCCCAGGTCCGATTTCGGGGACTACAAGGCTGGCAATCAGATCCGGGTTCTCCTTTCCGACGACCGCGGCGCCCACTGGCGGGAGACATCTGCCCGCATCCCCATGATGCATGAGATCCTCTTCAAGGCGGGGGAGTCGCTCTACATGATAGGGCACTCGCGGCGCCTTCTCATCTGCCGCAGCGACGATAACGGGGAGACCTGGAGCGACCCCGCCGTGCTTTGTGCCGAGGGCCGTTGGCACCAGAGCTGCACCTCCGTGGACGTGTATGACGGCAAGGTGACTCTGGCCTACGAGAGATGGATTTCCGACGGCCATCCCTGGCCCGGAGTAGGTCCTGTGCTGATGCAGGCCCCTGTATCCGCCGATCTGACCCTGGCCTCGAGTTGGAAGTTCTCGCCCCTTTATGACCCTGATCCCGCCATGGAGGCCGCGCGCCCCGCGGGGATGGCCATCGAAGGAGACGGGCACTCCGGCCTGCTGGAAACGAATGTGGTGAGGGTGGTGGATCCGTCAAGGCCATTCTATGATTCTCTGGGCCGTTCCGTGGTGCTGCTGTCCAGGGCCAATGCCGGCATGCCCGATATCGGCGTGATGCTCCGCGGCCGCGAGATGCCGGACGGGTCGCTGCTGATCGACCGCTGGCCCCGCAAGAACGGGGAAGTGCTGTTTGCGCACATCCCGGGAGGGCATCTTAAGTTCCATATAGTGTATGATTTCGAATCAGGGATGTTCTGGCTGCTGCATTCCCAGAGCGATGGCATAATGCAGGAACGCCGCCGCCTGGCCCTGTCGTATTCTCCTGATTTATTGCGTTGGACCTTCGCCGGCCTGGTCGCAGTCGGCCCCTCGGACCACTCTGCCCGGCACTACGCCACCATGATCATCGACGGCGACGACCTCTGCATAGTCAGCCGCTCCGGCGACCTCGCCGCCCGCACCGCCCACGACGGCAACATCGTCACCTTCCATAGGGTGAAGGATTTCAGAAAGCTGGTTTATTGATTATCGATCCGGACAAAATCCTGCGTCAGGACCCCCAGAGGGCCCTCGGTGGTGATGGTCATTTCGTCTGCTGAGACAAAGGTCACCACTCCGTCGTACATCTGAGTGAACGGCTCCCATCCGAAGCTAAGAGTCAGGTCCGTCTTGTCGAATTCGTACCTTCCGAACAGTTTTATTCCAAGATATTGGGTCTGGATAAGGATGCCATTCTCCTTGAATTCATATTTGGAGTAGTACTTACCATCGTGGAGCTTGTCGTAGACGACCGATGTCCCGTTGTTGTATTGATGGAGGCCGGACACCATGCCCCAGGTGCCAACGATGCTGTATTCGGGTTCTTCCTCCTTCGGAAAAGCACTGCACGCTCCCAGAAATAATAGAGGGATAAGGAGGAATGGAAGGATTGCCTTCTTTTTGAAACTACTTTTTAACATGCGTGCGCCGTAGGGGGCTCCACAAAGATAGCAAGTATTTTGGATATCAGACTAAAAAGATGATTATTCTCTAAAGAATAAGCCCGGCAACCTAGCGGCTGCCTTTATTAGAGCAATAAAAACCGAGGGGGATAGAGTAGAGTGCCTTCGGCACAAGGTTTATGCACAACCTACATCAAGCACCTCTAATACTTGCGGTAGTGGCTTCGAACCTTGACCTTTTTGCCATTGCAAATTCGCGTGTGCGCCTTCACTTTGACAATCCGTTCAACCTCCACCCCAATGGAGATTTGAACAAGTTTGTTGTATGTTCTCCTTTTATTCATGTAGATTATTATTGGACTTGTAAGAACAACGCACCCCTTGTTTCAGTACCTCCCCCTCGGTTATGGTTCTGAGTAAATAAAACAGACATCCACTTAGAGGATAGATGTCTGTTCTGTTGCCCAATAATGTCATCTACATGACAATGCAAAGGTAGTTATATTTTTCTTTTATGCAAACACAAATACAAAGCAATTCCAAGATTGAGGAACATCGCCCCAGAAAGAC
>CAMJJO010000081.1 GCA_946406095.1 uncultured Bacteroidales bacterium
CGAAAACCTCTGCCCGTCGCGCCCCATAAGCGCAATCACGGTCAACGGCCGTCACGAACATCTTAACAGTTAAGCCATGGACAGAAGAGAATTCATCAAGATATCGGGAACCGAGGCACTGGGCCTCGGAGCGATGGCTGCCGGCTGCAAGCCCGGGAAGAAGGCTCCTGCGGCCGAGGAACCCGAGCGCATGGCCGTCCGCGAGAACCCCGTCAACGGGGACAAGGTCTCATTGCTGGGTTTCGGATGCATGCGCTGGCCCATGATCAAGGATGCATCCGGCAAGGACATCATCGACCAGGAGGCTGTCAACGAGATGGTGGACTACGCCATCGAGCACGGAGTCAACTATTTCGACACCTCGCCCGCATACCTTCAGGGACTGAGCGAAAGAGCCGCTGGAGATGCCCTCAGCAGGCATCCGCGCAGCAGCTACTATATCGCCACCAAACTCTCCAACTTCTGGAACCAGAGCAAGGAGGCATCCATCAAGATGTATCGGGATTCCTTCAAGGAGATGAAGACGGATTACTTCGATTACTATCTCCTACACGCCTTAGGCCGCGGGGGAGAGGCGGCTTTCCGCAGACGTTATGTGGAAAACGGAATGATGGAATTCCTGCAGGCAGAGAAGGCCGCCGGGCGCATCCGCAACCTCGGATTCTCGTTCCACGGCTCGCAGCAGGAATTCGATTCGTTCATGCAGATGCACGATAGCGGCGAGTACGTGTGGGATTTCTGCCAGATAGAGATGAACTACGTGGACTGGCGCCATGCCGACGGCAAGCGCAACTGCAATGCGGAATATCTCTATCACGAACTGGAAAAGCGCAATATTCCCGTGGTCATAATGGAACCCCTGCTCGGAGGCCGCCTGGCCGAGGTGCCTATGGGCATTTCCCGTCAGATGAAGATGCGCGAGCCCGACAAGAGCATCGCCTCCTGGGCCTTCCGATTCTGCGGCAGCTACCCCGGAGTGATGTGCATCCTCAGCGGAATGACCAACATGGATCCGCTGCTGGACAATCTCAAGACCTTCGGCCATTTCCAGGCCCTCACCGAAGAGGAACTGGAATTCCTGGAGCAGATGGCGGTGCAGATGAAGGAGTATCCGTTGGTGAACTGCACCAACTGCAAATACTGCATGCCGTGCCCCTGGGGAATCGATATCCCCGGCATCTTCAAGCACTACAACACCTCCATCACCGATGGCACCTACGCGCAGGGGCCGGAGCAGAAAAATTACAAGAAGCTAAGGGATGTGTACCTGACCTCCTACAACAAGGCGATACCCACCCTGAGGCAGGCCGACCACTGCATCGGCTGCGGCACCTGCCTGTCCCATTGCCCCCAGAGCATAGACATCCCCAGGGAGCTTCGCAGAATAGATCGCTATGTAGAGAAGCTGAAACGGGGAAAATGATAAAAAATGATTAAATTCGCGCTTTGAAATAATAATGCGATGAAAAAGAGAGCAATTCCAATCATAATAGTCGTAGTGCTGCTGGTACTGGCAGCCCTCTGGTACTTTGTCTGGAGGGACAAGGCCTCGGTGGTGGTGGCAGAGCCCCCGGTGGAATATGTTTCGGACATCATCCAGAACAGCTATTCCCCTGAGCATAAGCTGGTTTCCGGCTACAAGGCAGAAGACGCATCCAAGGCGATCTTCGTTTTCGGATCCCGTTCCCGCACCCAGGCGGTGGCAAAGGTGCTGACGGAGTGCGACGCCTACGACAACGTGGACGGCTCCGCCAGGCCGGACGGGCTGAAGGATTTTGCCGGAGAGACGATCTGCACCGTGGCCAATTTCTCCAATTTCGGGGAGATGGTGAACGACGGACGCCTCGAAGACCTCCGTGAGCTGACCGCCCGCAACGTGCTGGCCGCGATGGACACTCTCTGCTACGTGAGCCCCTACGACCGCAGCGGAATGGGCAAGAAACCCCTTGCAAAGCTGATAATCCTCGGCTCCGCCTGCATGACCCAGTACGGCCACTACGACATCGACTCCCTTTTCAACGCCCTGAACTGCAATCTTCCCGTAATCAGCCCCATGCAGCTTATTGTGGATGAGGCGGTGGAGACCAACAAGGGGAAGGATATGATAGCGGTCGGCGTGCTCGCCGGCAACGCTCCGGTGGACCTCTACGGCCCCTACATCCGCACCAAGGCCGCCAAGGCAGGCATCGACAGCGTCCTCTGCGTGGGCTTCAAGGTGCCGGAGGGGGAGGATCCTCTGCTTTCTTTCCTGGACCGTTACTCCGAACTGGGGATCAGCCGTCCGCTGGACGCCATCCTCGTGGATGACCTCGGCGTGGATCTGAGCATCTTCAACGAATCCCTCGTCCGCATCACCTCGGTCATGAACGCGGAATCCCTGACCTACGGCAACCTCATCTCGCCGAGTTTCAAGATCATAGATTCCCGAAGCAGGGTCTGCAAGGCGGCATATACCATACTCCGCCGGGGAAATCTGTTCACTCACTACATCTCGCAGCCGCGCCAGCTCGATTACATGCTCATCCAGAAGGAAGGGCCGGACAACGAACTGATGCTCCTGCAATACAACGAAAGATACATTCCGAATAAATATTGATGTTCAAACTCACCATAACCCCTGAAGAAATCGAGAAGTTGGAGCCTGCGTGCTTTCAGGGGCAGATTCACGTCATAAGCCATCCGGGCTGGGAGTTTTCCCGGGCGATAGCTTATCTTAAAAAGCAGAAAGTCTTAGGGTTCGACACGGAGACCAAGCCGGTCTTCTCGCCAGGCCAGCACCACAACAGCGTGGCCCTGCTGCAGCTTTCGGGCGCCGACCACGCCTACCTCTTCCGTGTCCAGAAACTCGGCATGCGGGGGCGCATCTGCAACATTCTGGCAAATCCCAATATCATCAAGGTAGGTGCCGCCGCACTGGATGACGTCCGCGGCCTGCAGCGCCAGAACCAGTTCACTCCCCGCGGATTCATCGACCTCCAGAAGATAGTCTGGGAATGGGGAATACGGGATAAGAGCGTCAAGAAAATGGCCGCCAACATACTTGGAGTCAGGATTTCCAAGAGCCAGCAGCTCTCCAACTGGGAGGCCGAGACCCTGAATGTGCATCAGCAGAGCTATGCCGCCACCGATGCCTGGGTCTGCCGGGAGATGTATTTGAAACTGATGGAGAGCGAGAAGCATCCCCTTAATCCGGAAGAGATGCTGCCTCCGGAGCAGCTCCCCCTGGCCCTTCGCGAAAAAGTTAAGAAATGACAAAGATATACCTCAAAAAGGGGCGTGACGAGTCTGTCCGCCGATTCCATCCCTGGGTGTTCTCCGGTGCGGTTGCGCAGACGGTGGGCAACCCCGCAGAAGGGGATATGGTAGCTGTTTATTCCGCCGAGGGCGATTACCTCGCCTCCGGGCACTGGCAGGTGGGTTCCATCGCCGTCCGCATCCTCTCTTTCGACGCAGACCCCACGTCCGCTTCTTTCTGGGAAGATTCCATCCGCTCGGCCTGGCAGGCCAGGCGCGCGATGGGCCTGACCGACTGCCCCGGCACCAACTGCTACCGTCTGGTGCATGGCGAGGGCGACGGCCTTCCCGGGCTGATAATAGACTACTACGACGGAGTATGCGTACTGCAGGCGCACTCGGTGGGCATGTTCCGCGCCAAGGCGCAGATCTGCGAGGCGCTGAAGGCGGTGTATGGGGATGCCCTCAAGGCCGTCTACGACAAGAGCAGCGGCACCGCCCCCTTCAAGGCCGGCCTGGAGCTGGTGGACGGGTATATCTGGAAGGCGGAAGGCTTCGAGGCGGGGGAGCGCGCAGTGCTGGAGAACGGCCACAAGTTCCTGGTAGACTGGACTGAAGGCCAGAAGACCGGATTCTTCCTCGACCAGCGCGAAAACCGCGCCCTGGTGGAGCGCTATGCAGCCGGCCGCAACGTGCTGAACCTCTTCTGCTACACCGGCGGATTCTCGATCTATGCCCTGGGCGGCGGCGCCTTGCACGTCGACAGCGTGGACAGCTCCGCCAAGGCAATGGCAATGGTAGACCGCAACATCGCCCTGAACGGCTTCACGCCTGAACAGCACACATCCTACTGCGCCGACGCCATAGAGCATCTGGCTGCGGTGGAAGACGGCAAATACGACCTCATCATAGTGGATCCGCCGGCATTCGCCAAGCACCGCGGAGCCCTTAAAAACGCCCTCCGCGCCTATCAGAGGCTGAATGCCCGGGCCATAGAAAAGGTGGCTCCCGGGGGATTCGTGTTCACCTTCTCCTGCTCGCAGGTGGTCGATAAAGAGTCGTTCGCGCTGGCAGTCTTTTCTGCTGCCGCAAGCACCGGGCGCCGGGTGCGCATCCTGGACCGCCTCTGCCAGCCGGCAGACCACGCAGTGAACATCTACCACCCCGAAGGAGAATACCTCAAGGGCCTGTTGCTTTACGTAGAATAACCGATATACTGAAATATGAAACTGATAACCACTCTTTTCTGCCTTGCAGCCGCAGTGCTGCCTGGCAAGCACGACATTCTTCCTCTGCACCGCGATATCGACGCCCTTTCGGTGGGCGTGCAGGACAAGCGCACCGAGGTGGTGTTCTTCCCGGATGCGGAGTCCGCGATGAAGAAGAATATCGAGCAGAGTCCCTTCTATAAGTGCCTGAACGGCGAATGGGACTTCCTCTACTTCGATTCTGAAAAACTCGTTCCCGAAGATCTCTCTGCCCAGAAATGGGAGAAGATCAAAGTCCCCGGCAACTGGGAAGTTCAGGGATGGGGCCTTCCCATCTATGTGAACATACCCTATGAGTTCGCATCGGTCGATCCCCAGCCTCCGACCCTCCCCGAGGACATCCCCGTGGGCATCTACCGCAGGACCTTCACCATCCCTGCGGAATGGGCCGGCCGCGAGCTGTACCTGAACATCTGCGGAGCCAAGTCCGGAGTGTATACCTCTTTGAACGGCAAGCAGATAGCTTATTCCGAAGACTCCAAAGACCTCGTCCGCATCGACATCACTCCCTATGTGAAGGAGGGTGAGAATGAGCTGGTGATGAAGATGACCCGCTGGAGCACCGGTTCGTGGCTGGAGTGCCAGGATTTCTGGCGCATCAGCGGCATCGAGAGGGATGTGTACCTCTCTTCCGAGAAGGTGAAGCAGGACTTCGACTTCGAGGTGGTTTCCACCCTGTTCGATGGTTATACCGACGGCGACTTCCGCCTGGAGGCCACCGAGTGCACAAATTTCTGCCTGCTGGACAAGGACGGAACGGCCGTGGCGCAGGGGTCTGTTCCTTTCAAGAGCAGGATTCCTTCCGTGCGCAAGTGGAGCGCCGAGACCCCTGAGCTCTATACCCTGGTTCTGGAGAAGGAAGGGGAGTATGCCCGCTTCGACGTGGGCTTCCGCCGCATCGAGATCACCAAGGACGCAGTGCTTCTTTTCAACGGCCAGAGCATCAAGTTCAAGGGGGTCAACCTCCACGAACACAATGAGTTCACCGGCCACTACACCAGCCGAGACTATATCCGCCGCAGCCTGCTGGTGATGAAGCAGCTCAACGTGAACACCATCCGCACCTGCCATTATCCTCAGCCGCGTGCATTCTATGAGCTCTGCGACAGCCTGGGCTTCTATGTGTACGACGAGACCAACATCGAGAGCCACGGAATGGGCTATAAGGAGAAGTCGCTCGCGAAGCACGCCGAGTGGTTCCCCAAGCATAAGGACCGCACCCTCAATATGTATATGCGCACCCGCAACTTCCCTTGCGTGACCCTGCTTTCGCTCGGCAACGAGGCCGGTATGGGCGTCAACTTCATGGGCACCTACAAGATGCTGAAGGATCTGGAAAAGGGAAAGATGAACCGCCCCGTGGTGTATGAGCGCACCGAGGGCAAAGAAGGCACTGACGTGCACTGCCCTATGTATCCCAAGATGACCAATCTCTATTATGAGAGGGACGACGACCCCGTGCACAAGCCCTATGTGGCATGCGAGTATTCCCATGCTATGGGCAACTCCAACGGCTCTTTCGACCTGATGTGGGAACTGATGTACAGCCATCCCCGCATGCAGGGCGGCTGCATCTGGGACTGGGTGGACCAGGGCCTGGCCGTGAAGGATGCCAAAGGCCGTAAATACTGGACCTACGGCGGCGACTACGGCAATATCGAGACCGATCCCAAAGCCTGGTTCGCCGACCGCAATTTCAACTGCAACGGCGTGGTGAATCCGGATCTGGACATACATCCCGCCGGTGCCGAGATCAAGCACTGGTATCAGAACGTCTGGTTCAGCGCAGGGGAGAATCCCGGAGAGTTCAAAGTGCTGAACCGCAACTACTTCCGTTCGCTGGACGCCTATAAGTTCAGGTGGACCCTCTGGTGCGACGGGCAGACCGTGCGCGAGGGCGAGCTTCACTTCAGCACCGCTCCCCAGCAGTGCGAGGCATTCAAGATCGACCTGCCTTCCATGGCAATGGACCATACCTGGAGCATACAGTTCGAGGCCCTTAACGCCGGTGCCCAGCCCGCCTTGGAAGAAGGCTTCGTGCTGGCTTCCAACCAGGAAGTGTTGATCCATACTCTTGCACCCCGTGCAGAGGTCGTTCCCGGCAATGTGAAGATTGCCGAAAAGAACGGCAGGATAGTGCTCAAGGGCAAGCGCTCCAAGCTTGTGTTCGATGCAGTGACGGGTAATGTGGTAGCGCTCAAGAGCCGCGGCAAGCAGCTGATAGACAAGAAGTTCGGCATGAAGCCCAACTTCTGGCGCGCTCCCATCGACAACGACTGGGGCAACAAATATCCCGTGCGTGCAGGGGAGTGGAAGAATGATGCCGCCCTTGTCAGTGCCAAGGCCGAAGCTGTGGAAAACGGCGCCGTGATTCTTGCCGAATACGGTCTGCCGATGGGCTGCGCCCTCAAGGTGGCCTATGAATTCAGCTACGCCGGCGACCTTCACGTGAAGTTCGATTTCGTCGGATCTTCAGAAAAGGCAGTCGAGGTGCCCCGCATCGGCTTCCGCATGCGCATGAAGGCATCTGCCGACAAGTTCTCTTACTTCGGCCGCGGGCCCGTCGAGAACTACATCGACCGCAACACCGCAGCCTTTTTGGGCGCTTACGAGGGGAGTGCCGAGAAGGAACTCTATCCTTATGTGCGCCCCCAGGAAACCGGTCACCACACTGGTTGCGACTGGCTGTACATCGGCAATGCACGCGTGCTCGCCTTCGACGAACCCTTCGAGTTCAATGCCCTGCGTGCCTCCATCGAGGATCTCGACCCCCGCAACGAAGACGGCAGCCGCATCTGGGGCCACGTCAACGACATCCCCGTGCGTAACTTCGTAGAACTCTGCATCGACGGCGCAATGACCGGCGTAGGCGGCTACGACAGCTGGGGAGCCAAACCCGAACCCAGCCGCACCCTCTTCACCAATCAAAATTACCATTACGAGTTTGTAATTGGCAGAAAATAGTTATATTTGCAGCCCGGTTCCCGTACCGGGCCGCAATCTGGGGGTATAGCTCAGTTGGTAGAGCGATAGGTTCGCAATCTATAGGTCAGGGGT
>CAMJJO010000082.1 GCA_946406095.1 uncultured Bacteroidales bacterium
CGGAGATGAGCATGATGTTCACGAAGACCTCGAGATGGAAGTCATCCGGCCAGAGGGGACGGATCGGACGGTCCACCAGGCGGGCGATGAGCACCTCGTAGTCGGAGGGCTTGCTCTCCCTTTTAAGGAATCCTCCGGGGAAGCGGCCAGCGGAGTAGTATTTCTCCCTGTAGTCCACCGAGAGGGGAAGGAAATCGGTTCCTTCTTTAACTTCGTCTGCAGCGGTGACGGCGGCGAGCAACATGGTGCCGCCCATCTTGACAACTGCGGAGCCGGCTGCCTGCTTGGCAAGTTTGCCGGTCTCGATCTCGATTACCCGACCGTCGGGTAACGTGATGGTTTTCTTGATTACGTTCATTACTTCTTTATTGCGTCTTGTTTGCGTCCTTGATAAAAGGAAACCGGCCGTCGAGGCGACCGGGTCCTTTTCTTGAGCACCTGCTTATCGGCGGAGACCAAGCTCCTTCACGATGTTACGGTACCTTTCGATGTCAACTTCCTTGAGGTAGTCGAGGAGCTGACGGCGCTTACCGACCAGACGGAGGAGGGAGCGACGGGTGACGACGTCCTTCTTGTTAGTCTTGACGTGCTCGGTAAGGTGTGCGATACGGTAGGAGAACAGTGCGATCTGGCTCTCTGCGGAACCAGTGTCAGTGTTGGACTTCCCGTACTTTGCGAAAACTTCCTGCTTTTTCGCCGGCTGTAAATACTCTGCCATGTTTTTGCGTTTTTATTTAGTTAATAATCAGGAATCTCCCGGAAAACCGGAAGGCTTGTTGCCGATGTGGAAAAATCGCTGTTCACCACTTCGAACAAAAGCGCGCAAAGATAGGAATTATTTTGTTAATAACAAAAATAACTTTCAGTTACCAGCGTCCGCCAGGTCCGCCGGGGCCGCCGCCGCTGGATGTATAAGTGCTGAGCGAAACGGCAGTGCCACCGCTGACAGTGCCGTCCAGCACGCCACAACCGTCGAAAATGGTAGTGCCCCCGCTGACCGTAACGTTGGACTTGACTTCCGGCTTGGAAGCGCCGGACACCACGAGTTTAGCGCCGCCCTTGGAAGGTGTTTTGAATACGTAGGTATCCTCCCCTACAGTAACGGAATAGTACTTGTTCGTGCTCCAGGAAGATGCCTGATAGCAGCTTTGGGAAAGGCTGGCGCCGGATTCCAGGCCGCCAAGGGCGAAGATGGTGCCGCCTGTAACATAGAGTTTGAACCCACCCTCAGTATTGGCATCTATCGCAAGTTCAGGATTGCCCGCCCCGGAAGCAAACACCACTCCCCCTTTGACATAGAAATTGCCGTTGGCGTCCAGAGCATCATTACCAAGGGAGATGCCGCACACATAGCCGCCGCTGATTGTGAACGTGCTGGCGGAGTTGATAGCATCTTCCTTCTGGCTCCACGCATAGACTTCTCCCCCTTGTATTTCCAGAGTCTTTTTGACCTCTATTGCTTCGGCGTTAGTGCTACGGACGGTAATCTTACCGCCGGTCACGATGAAATCTCCTGAGAAATCGGAGAACGTGTGCTCGTTTTTCTTGACCGCCCAGCCTATCTTTATGCCCTTGGGGGATTTTGTATCGGATGTACCGTTAAGAGTGTACGGGTAGGTGGCTCCCGTGGTGGTGATGTCGATGGAGCCGCCGCTCACATAACTGGTGCCGAGGGTCTCCATAACGCTGCTGCTGCCGACGCGTATGCCCTTTCCGCCCTTTCCGGAATTGGTGATGGTGATGCTCCCTCCGGTCATTTCAAAGGCCTTGTCGGCCTTGATGCCGGCAGAGGAGGAATAGTCCTGATCTTCTTCGTCGAAGGCCGTGCCTCCGGTAACCTTAATGACTGATACACCGCCTGTTACACGCACCAGGGAGTCGGAACTGAAGCCCTTTTTCATATCGGCGGAAACGGATACGTTGATGGTGCCGTCATCCACGAGGATATAGTCTTTTCCCCTGATGCCGTGGCCAGCGGAAGAACTGACATTGACCGTCTGCTTGCCAAGGAAGCGGATGTAGTCGTCGGAGGCGATACCGTTCTTGCCCGTGGCGATCACGTTCAGGGTGCCGTCCCCGCTGAAAATCAGCTGCGCTTCACTGAAGAATGCGCCCTTTTGGTCTTCGGTGCCAGTGGCAACGTATGTGGTGCCGTCAGCCAGCTTATTGCTGCCCTCCAGCACCACGAAAGTGCGTTTTTTGTTCTGGTTATTGATGGCTGCGCCATTCGGATTGGTGAGATCCAGATCCTTCAGCACGAATGCCTGTTTCTTGGCTCCGTAGACTTTAAAGAATCCGTTGGAAGAAGTGCCAGTGAGCACGTACTTGATAACTTCGGAACCACCGTTGTTAACGGTGACATTGCTTCCGTCGATCGTGACGATATTGTTGTCGTCGCCGGACTTGGTCGCACCTGATGCCGACCATGTGATGGTTATAGTCCTTCCGAAGGTAGTCGACGAAATAAGGTCGGAAGAATCGTTCGTGGAGGAGTTCCCGTCGATTACAGTTTCGGGAGCATCCGTGTCGTTATTTTCGGGAGTATCCGGGCTGATACTGTCTTTGCTGCATCCCCAGAAGGTGATCAACAAAGGAAAAATTAACACAATAAAGCGCGACATAATGTTTAGGTTTTGGTAAAACAATTCATGAAACGCCAGAAAGACAAGAATAGTGCCATTTTTTTCATACCTTCGCATATGATATTATTATTGCTCCTCACACTCCTGCTGAATCCAATACTCCCCGGATTCCATCCCGACCCTTCGATCGTGGCGGTCGGAAGTGATTATTACACAGTCAATTCCTCTTTCCACTACTTTCCGGGAGTGCCCATCTATCACAGCACGGACCTGGAGCATTGGGAGCAGATAGGGAACGTGCTGAACCGTCCGTCGCAGCTGCCGCTGAATGGCGCCATGAACTCCTGGCTGGGTATCTATGCACCCACCCTCCGTTATAACGACGGCACTTTCTATATGATAACCACCAACGTAGGGAACGGCGGGAATTTCATGGTCACGGCCACCAACCCGGCGGGCCCCTGGTCGGAGCCGATATGGCTGGAACAGCAGGGCATAGACCCGTCGCTATATTTCGAAGGCGGACGCTGCTATATGGTGTCCAACCCGGACGGAGTCATCACCCTGTGCGAGATCGATCCTGCCACCGGAGCCACCCTGAGCCCGTCGAAGCCTCTGTGGCGGGGCACCGGAGGGCGATATCCGGAAGGGCCGCACATCTACAAGAAGGACGGCTGGTATTATCTGCTGATCTCGGAAGGGGGGACGGAGCTGGCGCATAAACTTACCATCGCCCGCAGCCGCAAGATCTACGGCCCATACAAGGCATTCGAGGGCAATCCCATCTTCACCCACTGCTCCGACGCGGCCCACAAGAACCAGGTGCAAGGCACAGGGCACGCCGATTTCTTCCAGAAAGACGACGGATCCTGGTGGACGGTTTTTCTTGCATACAGGCGCTATGGCGGGGATTTCCACCATCTCGGGCGCGAAACCTTCCTGGCCCCGGTAACATGGGAAAAGGGCTGGCCGGTTATCAACGGGGGCAAGCCGGTGGATGCCAATCCCGGACCTGCCGTAAGCAAGGCCTACAGTTTCGAGGAAGCAGGCTTCGGGCCTGAATGGATGCATATCCTTCACCCGGTCGAAGGGAATTATCTGGTCAAGGACGGGAGGCTGATTCTCCGCGGAAACGGCTGCGGACTGGAGTCTCAGGACAAGAGCCCTACCGCAGTCCTTCGCAGGCAGGAGAGGGCCGTGTGCACCATGGAAACGGAACTCGAGTTGCTGGAAGACGGAGAGGCCGGCCTCTGCCTCTACCAGATCTTCTGCGGCCACGCAGGGATTTATCTCCGCAGGAATGGCGGCAGCATGAGTGCCACAGTGCGCTATCGGATACGAAACCTGGAGCACGAGGCGGCGGCCATGACGTTGGATTGCGAGAAGGCACGCCTGCGCATCCGTGGATACGACGACCACTACGATTTCGAGATATTCCGCACCGATGGCTGGCAGAAACTCGCCACGCTGGATGCCCCTCTTCTGAGCACCGAGGTGGTGGGAGGATTTACGGGAATAACTACCGGGCCGCTTTGCATCGAGGGGTCGGCGGCATTCGAGTATTTCAGGTACGAAGAATGCTAAATCGCCTTTCCTTCCAGATACACCGAACGGATGTAAGGAGTGTGGTGCAGATAAGGCAGTTTGGTGAGTGTCCAGCCGGGTTGGGTGAGGATGAAATCCGCCCGCTTGCCGCGGGTGATGGATCCGGTGATGTCGCTTACACCCATCGCGTAGGCGCCGTTCATGGTTACGGCATTCAGGGCCTCTGCCGGCGTCAGGCGCATGTGGATGCAGGCAAGGGCCATCACGAAGCGCATATCTCCCGAAGGGGATGAACCAGGATTGTAGTCGGATGCCAGGGCCAGGCCAATGCCTGCCTTGATGTAATCTTTCGCACGGCCGTAAGGGATGCCGAGGAAGAAGGATGTGCCGGGGAGCATCACCGGCATGGTTTCTCTGCCGCGCAGGGCCTCGATCTCAGCATCGGTGGTGCGTTCCAGATGGTCTACCGACAGAGCATTATGCCTCACCCCTGCTTGCACTCCCCCGCTCACGGCGAGTTCGTTCGCATGGATCTTGCCGCGCAAGCCATGCCTCGCTCCGGCCTTAAGAATGCGCTCAGTCTCCGCAGGCGTAAAGAATCCTTCATCGCAGAAAACATCCACATAATCAGCGAGTTCCGCCGCCTGCGGCATCATATCTATCACCGCCTGCACATACTCGCCCTGGGTGTATCCTCTGCCCACCGCGTGGGCGCCAAGGAAGGTGGCGCGGACGCTTGCCGGCACGCTCTCGCGGATGCGGCGGATTACGCGCAGCATCTTCATCTCCCCTTCCGGATTCAGTCCGTAGCCGCTCTTGATTTCAAGGGCACCTGTGCCCATCGCAAGCACCTCTCGGACACGCTCTATCGACTGCGCCAGCAGTTCATCTTCCGACGTGGCATTCAGCAGGTCGGAGGAGTTCAGAATGCCACCGCCACGGGCAGCAATCTGCTCGTAGCTCAGGCCGTTTATCTTGTCGAGGAACTCCCCATCGCGGCATCCGGCATACACCAGATGAGTGTGGCTGTCGCAAAAGGTGGGGAGGATCATGCCGCCACGGGCGTCGATGACCTCATCGGCCTCCGGTGCCTGGCCGGTCCCATAATCCACAATTCTACCATCTTCCACTGCCAGCCAGGCATCGTGAAGGATGCCGGCATCCGCCATCTCCGCCCCCTGCCTGCGCAGAAGGCCTTCCGGAGCTATGCCGGCGAGTTCACCTATGTTCCTGAATAAAATCATATGGGGAGGTTTTCCTTACGGATAAACTCTATGGACTTTTCTATGAAAGGATGCATGTATGCGTCATCTGTAATGAACGGGACCTCCTTACGGTAGTGCTTCAGCACTCTCTCGAGCAGCGGAGAGCTCTTGGCTGGACGGCGGAATTCCATGGCCTGTGCGGCGTTGAATAACTCGATTGCCAGAACGGTTTCGGCGTTGTCCACCACGCGTACTAACTTGGTGGCCGCATTTGATCCCATGGAAACATGGTCCTCCTGGCCCTGCGATGAAGGAATGGAGTCGCAGGATGCGGGCCAGCAGAGACCCTTGTTCTGGCTCACGATCGAGGCCGCAGTGTATTGAGGAATCATAAATCCGCTGTTCAGTCCGGGGTTGACCACCAGGTATTTAGGCAGGCCGCGGAGACCATGGATCAGCTGATAAGTGCGCCTTTCGGAGATGGATGCAAGCTCCGACATTGCTATCGCCAGGGCATCCATGGGGATGGCTATAGGTTCTCCGTGGAAGTTACCCGCGGAGATTATCATATCTTCGTCCGGGAAGATGTTGGGATTGTCGGTGGCGGAGTTAATCTCATTCTCTATCACCGACTTAACATACATTATGTTGTCTTTCACCGCACCGTGCACCTGAGGGATGCAGCGGAAGCTATATGGATCCTGCACATGCTCCTTGACACGGCTTATCAGCTGGCTGCCGGCAAGGATGGACATGAAGCGCTTGCCCGTGGATATCTGCCCGGTATGCGGGCGCAGCTGATGCGTCAGCGGAAGGAAGGGCTCTATTCGCCCGTCGAAAGCATCGAGCGACATGGCACCGATGAGGTCTGCCCAGCGCGAGAGGCGCATGCTCTTCAGGATGGACCAGACAGCGTGCGCGCTCATGAACTGGGTGCCGTTCAGCAGCGCAAGGCCTTCCTTAGACTGCAGCTTGATGGGCTCCCATCCCTTTTCTTTCCACACTTCAGCGGAAGGGCGAATCTCGCCTTTGTACATGACTTCTCCCAGGCCGATGAGCGGAAGGCTAAGGTGTGCGAGAGGGGCGAGGTCACCGGATGCGCCGAGGGACCCTTGCTGATAAACAACGGGAAGGATGTCCTCGTTGAACATATCCATCAGCCTCTGCACCGTAATGAGCTGGACGCCGGAATGACCGTATGCCAGATTCTGCACTTTCAGGAAGAGCATCAGCTTGACTATCTCAGGGCGGACGGGCTCCCCTGCGCCACAGGCGTGGGATACCACCAGGTTATACTGGAGTTGCGAAAGCTCGTCCTTGGGAATGGTCACATTGTAGAGGGATCCGAACCCGGTAGTGATACCGTAGAGAGGACGGTCGATGTCTTCCATCTTGCGGTCTAGATACTCCCGGCATTTGATTATTGCTCCTTCGGAAGCTTCCGACAGCACAAGTTTTTCACTGTTATCGATAATCGCCTTGAGACGTTCGAGTGTAAGTCGTTCGTTGGAAATTATGTGGTTCATAGTTTTTGGTTATTTCAAAGCTCTGCGTACCAGGGTGTCATCTGCAAGATTCGGAAGAGTGACCTTCAGCCCCGGTGTACGGTTCATTTCGCGTTCGATTGCGAAGCGGGCGCCGTCGTTCCGTGCCCAGCTTCGGCGGGCGATGCCGTTGTTCACATCCCAGAAAAGCATCTCCCTGATATGGCGGGCGGAATCTTCGGACCCGTCTATCACCATTCCGAATCCGCCGTTGATAACCTCTCCCCAGCCTACTCCGCCGCCGTTGTGGATGCTTACCCAGGTGGCGCCGCGGAAGCCGTCACCGATGACGTTCTGCACAGCCATGTCGGCGGTGAACTGAGATCCGTCATAGATGTTGGAGGTTTCGCGGAACGGACTGTCGGTGCCGGACACGTCGTGATGGTCGCGGCCGAGCACTATCGGGGCTGTGATTTCGCCCTTGCGTATTGCCTCGTTGAAGGCGAGGGCTATCTTGGTGCGCCCCTCACAGTCGGCATAGAGGATGCGGGCCTGGGAGCCCACCACGAGGTGATTGCGCCCGGCCTCTTCTATCCAGTGGATGTTGTCCCGCATCTGCCCGGCTATCTCCGCAGGAGCGGTGGCCGCAATCTCGCCAAGTACCTTCACCGCAAGGGCATCACTCTTGGCCAGGTCGGCCGGATCCTCACTCATGCACACCCAGCGGAACGGGCCGA
>CAMJJO010000083.1 GCA_946406095.1 uncultured Bacteroidales bacterium
GCCTCGTATGCCTTGACATTGTCCAGTTTGATGATATTCTGGATGACTTTGTTCTCGCTCCGGTCGATGACACCTTCTCCCTCGCCTACATTCGCCATTGCAGACACTTCCTCACGGCTGATGGCGGTATCATCTTCATCTCCGGAAAAACGTTCGCTGATGTAGCGTATCAATATCACGAGGGGATACATTATCACCAGCAGGAAAGATATTCCGCGGGTGGTAAAGCCCATCAGGCTGCGATATTTGCTGGTGCCTATCGTCTTGGGAATGATTTCGGAGCAGACCAGTATCAGGAGGGTAGTGAGAGCGCCCATCCAGCCTACCCAGGCACTGCCGAACGCCTTGGTGGTGAGTACGCCGACGAGAGATGCGCCGAAAGTGTTTGCGATGGTGTTCATTGCAAGGATGGCGGCGATCGGTCGGTCGATGTCCGTCTTGTACTTCTTGAAGAGCGACGCGGGCTTGTACCCTTCCTCTTCTCTCATGATGATGTAGGACAACGGAGTGGACATCAATACAGCCTCCAGAATCGAGCATAAGAACGAAATGCCGACCGTCAGGGCAAGGTCCAGGAAGAGAAGGAAAATAAAGTTCGCCTGTGTCATAATTCTAATATCTTTCAAAGATAGCAATTATTTTTCATTTCAAGAGTATACGTAGCCGCATCCGGCCTGCAGACCGGATGAACCAATGGAAAACAAGCCCGAAATCAGCGTCTTACTTCTTTTTCAGCTCTGCGCAACGCTTCCTCCACTCACTCGGAGAATAGCCATACATCTCATGGAACTGTTTGCGGAAATTGCATTTGTCCGGGATGCCCACCTTGTTGGCGATAAGCACGATTTTGCAATCGGGATTCTCGCAGATCAGTCGTCTTGCCTCTTCCAGACGGAGTCTCTTGCGGACCGCGCCGAAGCGTTCTCCGACCACATTGCTGAAATAGAAGGCCAGAGCCTCTACGGAGACACCGAACTCATCGGCCACATCCGCCATCGTCTGGTCTGTCTTGCAGTAGCGCTTTTCCGCTACCCAGAGGTGGAACTTATGGGCGATTTTCTCATTCACCTCACGTTGAGACGGTTCAACCGCGGCCGAATAGAATCTCATCAACCACTCGATAAGAGCAGGAATAACTTTTTTCATAATATTACTTTTGTTTTTGATTGAGTTATATTTTGGCGAGATTCGCTTTTTTTCTGTAATTTTGCACCCGTTATGTTCGAAAATTTATCCGAAAGACTAGAAAAGTCGTTCAAAATACTCAAAGGTGAAGGCAAAATCACCGAAGTCAATGTTGCTGAAACGCTTAAGGATGTCCGCAGGGCCCTGCTGGATGCCGATGTCAGTTTCAAGGTCGCAAAAGATTTCTGCGACAGGGTAAAGACGAAGGCCATCGGCACCGGTGTGCTCACCGCAGTCAAGCCCCAGCAGATGATGGTAAAGATCGTCCACGATGAGCTTACCGAATTCATGGGCAGCGAGGCTTCGGACATCAACATCAAGGGCAACCCGGCAGTGGTGCTGGTCGCCGGCCTGAACGGTTCCGGCAAAACCACCTTCAGCGGAAAACTGGCCCTCCACCTCAAGCGCAAGGGCATTAAGGTCATGCTCGCCGCATGCGACACCTTCCGTCCTGCCGCAATCGACCAGTTAAAGACCCTCGCAGAGCAGATCCAGGTGCCCGTATTCTCCATCGAAGGAGAAAAGGACCCTATCAAGGTAGCCAAGGCAGCCATCTCCCAGGGCGGGCAGCAGGGCTACAGCGTAATCATAGTGGATACCGCCGGCCGCCTTACCGTCGACCAGGAACTGATGGACGAGATCAGGGCGATGAACGAAGCAGTCAAGCCCACCGAGGCCCTGTTCGTCGTGGATGCGATGACCGGTCAGGATGCTGTCGCCTCTGCGCTGGCATTCAACGATGCAATCGATTACGACGGCGTTGTCATCACCAAGCTGGACGGCGACACCCGCGGAGGCGCTGCACTCTCCATCAAGGCAGTCACCGGCAAGCCCATCAAATTCGTCTCTACCGGCGAAAAGATGGAAGCCCTCGACCAGTTCCACCCTTCCCGCATTGCAGACCGTATACTCGGAATGGGAGACGTCGTTTCCCTCGTGGAGAAAGCCCAGCAGGCGGTTGATGAGAAGGAAATGCGCGAGACCCGCAAGAAACTCGCCAGGAACCAGTTCAACCTGAACGATTTCTACAACCAGATCCAGCAGGTGCGCAAGATGGGCGATATCAAAGATCTTGCGTCTATGATTCCCGGAATGGGCAAGGCCGTCAAGGACGTGGATATCGACAACGACAAGGCATTCAAGAGCACCGAAGCCATTTATCATTCGATGACTCCCTACGAGCGTGAGCACCCCGAAGCCATAAACGGAAGCCGCCGCCGCAGGATAGCTGCAGGCAGCGGTACATCCGTAGAAGAAGTGAACAAACTGCTCAAGCAGTTCGAAGGCTCACGCAAGATGATGAAGATGGCTGTGGACGGATCTCTCGCCCAGCGCCTCAAGAACTTCAGGGGCTAGAACAGAAGGCTCAGGTCCTCCCCTATTCTCTTTTCCGCCATTTCCTCCGGAATGAACTTCCAGGAGCCGTTTCTCTTTGCATCGTAAGTCGCCGTTTCATCTATCAGGCCATACTCCATTATGAATTCATAGAGCAACTGCCTGATTTCCGGATAGCGGTGGATGATGCGTTTCTCAAGCTCCGCATCCGGGATACCGGCGCCTCTGGTCAACATTCCTCCGGCTCCGGCTGCGCGGTAGGAGGTCATTGCCACGATGTAATCGGCATTCGGATCGAAAGCGCTGCCATCAGCCATACTCTCAATGTCGATACGCTGCCCGAACGGTTTGGTAATGTCCACAGTATAGTTGATACCGGCAGCTGAATCGAAATTGTATGTCCTGTTGACGAACGACCACCCGGTCTGGTTGTTCCTGGGATCATTCTGGTGCACAATGTTAAGTATATGCTCGCTTCCCACCGGGGCCAGCCAGCTACGATAGGAGTATTCCAGGTATTTGCGGATCTCATCCCCCTTCATTCTGAGAGTATAAAGCTGATTCTCGAAAGGATAGATAGTAAACAGATCATTGTAGATGATGATGCCCGCACGCACTTTGCCGTTGTAGGTAAGAGGTGCCGCAAAGGATATCTGGGCATCGGATCCATTCAAGCTTACGGTATGGATCAGATTGACATAATCGCACATCCCACTGTAGGCATCCCTGGTCTTCAAATCCATGGCAAGGGCACCAATCTCTTTGCTGGAGAAGGCTTTGACCGCTTCGAAATCCTCCCGGAAAGTCTTCTTCATCTCCTGATCGGTCTTATTCTTGTCCACTGTTATCAGGCCCGCAGACACAGCCTTCCCGGCAACCTTCCCGTTTTTAACTGTCACGGCCAGTTCGCCATGGCCAAGGAACTTCGCACGGTTTCCGGTATTGATAAGAGCCGAGCTTACACCTTTCAGGATAGTCTGGCGATGGTCGTGTGAACAAACCACGAAATCAACTCCCTCTAGTGAATTGAAAAGGTCCAAGCCCTGTGCCCCCAAGGAACTTCCGTCTCCCAACCCGGTAGCGGAGTGGACGGATACTATCACCACCTGAGGCTTGGTTTTCTTTACCAGCCTGTCTACATCCTTCTGGACCAGCGGCACGAGACTCTCGAAATGCATCCCGCTCCACAGGCTTTCGTCCATCCAGGCCGGATTGTTGGCGTTGGTATAACCGAGCACCAGAACCTTCAGGCCGGCGCGTTTGAACACTTTATATAGCTGGAAATAGGGCTTTCCATTATCGTTGCGGATGGCATTTCCCGCCAGGAAGGGGATGCCGTGGCGTTTCAGCTCGCCACGCACCCTGTCATACACAGGATGCCCAGTCTCGATGTCATGGTTGCCGACGGTCACGGCATCGTATTTCATATATGCCATCAGGCGGCTGAACAGATGCTCCGATTTGGTGTCAACAAAATTGTAGTAATAGCTGGCATTGTCCCCCTGAAGGCAGTCCCCGGCATCGATCAGGAGCACATTCCCGGCTCCGGCAGCATTGCGGACACTGTCCACGTACCAGTTTACCGCCATCAGGCTTTCGCGCTTGGCGTTGGTAATATAATCGGTGTCGAACCAGCGGCCGTGCACGTCGTTGGTAGTAAGCAGGTGCAGGGTATGGATGCCGTCTGCAGGGCCGCCGCACGCAACCAGGAGCAGCAATGCGGCTGAATATATCAATCTTTTCATTTCTTTTCGATAATCATTACGAAACCACCGCCGGGAGCAAGGTGCACAGTCTCTTTATGACCGCTCCCGATTCCGGATTCGGCCGTGGTGTAATCCTCACCGACCAGCCCGGCATTGATGCCGTCCTTGAAGATGCGGCACTTCCACTCGCCTTCTGGAAGGAAGCCGAAATCGATGCAGATGTCGCGGGGATGCCAGTCGGTCATTCCTCCCACATAGTAACAACCGTCTTTCTCGCGGAGCGAAACCACAAACTCCCCTATCTTTCCGTCGAGGATAACGGTTCGGTCGAAGACTGTCGGGATAGAAGCAATCCACCTGGAGGTTTCATCTTCCTTGAGATAATCCGACGGCGAGTCGCACAGCATCTGGAGAGGAGCATCGAAAACCACGTAGCAGGCAAGCTGATGGGCACGGGTCCCCTGACTCATAGGCCGCGAGTCAATCGCACGGAAGTTTTTTGCCGGAGCGTTTCTCAAAGCCCCCGGGGTATAGTCCATAGGCCCTGCCGCCTGGCGAACGAAGGGTATGGTCACATCGTTCCGAGGCATATCGGTGGTTTTCGGATCGCACCATTTCAAATTCTCCAAACCATATACTCCCTCGTAATTGATCACGTTGGGATATGTACGGTTCAGGCCGACAGGCTTGAAAATACCGTGGAAATCCAGCAACAGATGGTATCTGGCAGCGGCTTCCGCATACATGTTTATCCGATTAACCATCGCCGCTTCCTGCGAATCGAAGAAATCCACCTTGAAACCGGCGACGCCCAACGAAGCATAATGCGCGAAGGCCTTTTCGGGTTTGAGCCCCAAAACACCTTTGGACACCCATAACAGCACTTTAACCCCTTTCTCGGCAGCATAGGAACAGATTCGGGGGATGTCAAGCCCGTCTATGGGCGTGAAGATATTCTTGTTTTTATACCAACCGTCGTCGATAAGGATGTAGGACAAGCCGTATCTGGCGGCAAAATCCACATCGTAAAGGTATGTTTCAGTATTGATGCCTGCATTGAAATCCACTCCGTGCCGGATGTAGCCATTCCACCAGTCCCAAGTGGATTTTCCCGGACGTATCCAAGAGATGTCTTCGATTTTGCACGGACTTGCGAGCTGATAGACCATATTGTTTACGGCCAGTTCCTTTTCGGAAGCCCCGTAAGCAATCACCCTCCAGGGAAAAGCCCTTGTGCCGGCCACCATATTCAGGTAATCCAGATACTTTGCATCCTGGACCTGGATATTGTTGGGATATGGAGGGAATTCCGCCTCGAACCCTTTGCCTGTAGTGCGAAGGAACATTCCGGGATAATCCCATAAATCGGATTCCATCAGCAAAAGCCGGCCTTTTTCCCCTATGTCCACATACACGGGCATGAATGCAAGGCGCCCGTCAGCCGTATCGATGTCACCAACGGCGACATCTGCATACAGATTTTCGAAAGATGAGCGGTAACGGTCGCCATCGTTCCGTTTGCGCACAAACGGAACCAGCATCTTGTATGGCTCCGCAAAGTTGAACTCTGCTGTTTCGGAATAAACTTTCCGGATATCCGGACGATTGGTCACAAAGCGATAGGCAACCCCGTCATCATAAGCACGGAGTTCCAGGGACCAGTCCCCTTTCATCTTAAGAGTCAGCCAATTATAGGAGGTATTGAATTCGGCCTGACGGTAGAAAGGAGAAACAATGTGCTCCGTTTTCTTCCCCTTGCTCTGCTTCAAGACGCGGACATCCGTGCCAAGAGCCCTGTCTTCGATATGCATCCCTATAGCATTATCTTTCAGCACGGTTTCACCATCCACAGCCAGCGACCAGCAAGTCTTTTCCCCTACGGACAAGGTCAGTTGAAGCCTTCCGGACGGGCTGAGAAGACTATAATCTTTTGCCGGGAGTGGCAAAACCTGCAGAATGCCCGCAAGAAGGAAAAGGAAGCACCGTTTCATATACACGTAAGTATCTACAAATATAAAAAAAGAGTGTTACTTTTGCAATATGACAAAAAACAAAACAACGGTAGAAATAACGAAATTCCCCGTCAAGATATCGCAGAGCGATAAAGTATGCATACTTGGAAGCTGTTTTGCGAATGAGATCGGTGCAAGGATGAAAGATGACGGGTTCGATGTGTGCATCAACCCCTTCGGCACACTGTTCAATCCCGTATCCATAGCCAACAGCATAGCCAGGCTGGACAGTGCAATCCCCTTTCGCAAGGAAGAATGCGTGGAAATGGGAGCAGGCGCCGGCAAAATCTGCTCCTGGTGGCATCATACCTCCTTTGCACGTCTTACCGCCAAGGAGTTTCTGGAGAATGCCAATTCGGCTCTGGCCGAAGCCTCTGCAGCCTGGAAGGAGAGCAACAAGGTGATTCTGACCTTAGGCACAGCGATGGTTTGGAAACTTGTAAACAGCGGAGAAATCGTATCCAACTGCCTGAAACGTCCGTCAAGAGAGTTCTCCCACGAATTGCTGAGCATAGCGCAGACGGCAGCCGTGCTCCGGCGGATTATCTCCGCACATCCGGACAAAGAATTCATCTTTACCGTCAGCCCGATCAGGCATATGGGAGAGGGAGCGCACCTGAACACCGTCTCCAAAGCGACTCTTCAACTGGCCGTCGAAGCAAGCGGCGCAGCATATTTTCCAGCATATGAAATATTGCTGGATGAACTGAGGGACTACCGATGGTTCGCAGAAGACCTGGTGCATCCCACAAAGGAGGCCGCCGACTATATCTGGAGCAGATTCCGGGAAGCCATACAATAAGAGCCCTGCCTCCCGGCAGAGCTCTTACTGAGTATAGTTTAGTTTGCGAATAGTTTATTGTTAACTGTCTATGGCTTGTTAGAATAACAGTTTCATTATTTCATCTTTGCTTATATCCAAAAGCCGTGCCTTTTCTGCAAACTGAGGCAATTCTTCTTTCAAAAATTTATCTTGTGCCTCTTTTCGTATGTTTTGAGCGGCATTCTCAGTCACAAAAAATCCTATTCCACGCTTGTTGTAGATCACGCCCTGATCGGTGAGAGTCTCGTATGTACGGGCAACCGTGTTGGGGTTCACTCCTATCTGCGCGCCGAATTCGCGCACAGATGGTATCCTGTCCTCCCCCTTCAGCTCTCCCTGAAGGATGCGATTGCAGATGGAATCGGCAATCTGGAGGTAAATCGGTTTGTTGCTGTCGAATTCCAT
>CAMJJO010000084.1 GCA_946406095.1 uncultured Bacteroidales bacterium
AAAAAGAGTATCTTATCCGTAAGAACGGAAAACGTGACGGATGGTGGGAGGTGCTGGTAGAATTGCCCGTTATTTAACGAAAAAGATGGCTATATTTGAAAACCTGAAACCAATAATGATGAAAACCAATCTTTTAGGCATAGACGTAGGCGGCACCAAGTGCGCGGTCATCTACGGCATCGACACCGACGGGTCCATCGAAATAGCCGACAAGGTGCGTTTCGACACTTCCGACGTGCAGAGCACCATAGCCACCATCCTCAAAGAGCTGAAGGGCATCTGCGCAAAGCACGGCCTGGACGCATCCAACACCAAGGGCATAGGCATCTCCTGCGGGGGTCCTCTGGACAGCAAGACCGGGGTGGTGATGTCGCCCCCGAACCTCCCGGGATGGGACAACATCCCCATAGTCAAGATGGTGGAAGAGGCCACCGGCATCCCCGCGGGCCTGCAGAACGATGCCAACGCCTGCGCTCTTGCAGAGTGGAAGTACGGCGCCGGCCGGGGCACCCGGAACATGGTATTCCTGACCTTCGGCACGGGCCTCGGGGCGGGTCTGGTGCTGGACGGCAAGCTATACTCCGGTACCAACGACAACGCCGGGGAACTCGGTCACATCCGCCTGAGCGAATTTGGCCCCGTGGGCTACGGAAAGGCCGGTTCGGTAGAGGGATTCGCCAGTGGGGGAGGCATCGCCCAGCTGGCCGCATCTGCCGTGAAAGAGAAGCTGATGATGGGGCAGAAGGTGGCCTGGTGCCCGGACGGAAACCTCGCCGGCATCACCGCCAAGACCGTCGCCGAAGCCGCCAAGGCAGGGGACGAGCTCGCAATCGGCATCTACCGCACCTCCGCCACCTATCTGGGCAAAGCCCTGGCAATGGTGATAGACATGCTCAATCCAGAGGTGATCGCCATCGGCAGCATATTCGTCCGCGCCGAGGAACTGATACGCCCGTTCATGCAGGCCGCCATCGACCGCGACGCCCTTCCCGGAGCCGCCGCCGTCTGCAAAGTCAAGCCCGCCGAACTTGGCGAGGCCATCGGCGATATCGCCGCACTCTCAATCGCTGCCGCTTTATGAAAGACCTGATACTCAAAGACTTGCGTGAGGCTCGGGACGAGCTGGAACGCTTCCTGGCCACTCCTTCGACCCTGGATTCAATCGCCCGCGCCGCCGAGATCTGCTCCGCCGCACTCAAGGCCGGCTGCAAGATAATCAGCTGCGGCAACGGAGGGTCCCTTTGCGACGCCACCCATTTTGCCGAGGAACTCACCGGCCGCTACCGGGGCAACCGCAGGCCTCTCCCTGCCATCGCCATAAACGATCCGGCATATATGACCTGCACCGCCAATGACTTTAGCTTCGAAGAAGTCTTCTCCCGCTACGTGGAGGGTGTCGGCAACAGGGGAGACGTGCTCCTTGCCATCAGCACCAGCGGCACTTCCGCGAACGTGCTTAAGGCCGCAGAAGCCGCCAAGGCCAAGGGAATGAAGGTGATCTCGCTCACCGGCCCCGCAGGCAATCCGCTGGCGGAAATCGCCGATGCAGCCATCTGTGCGCCCGCCGCTCCCCATTCCGACCGCATCCAGGAAATCCACATCAAAGTCATACACATCCTTATCCACGCCATAGAAGAGTCGCTATGAAAAAGAATACCCTTTCAGTCATTCTGCCCGTGATGTTCGGTTTCCTCGCAATGGGGTTCATCGACATGATCGGGCTGGTCACCAGCAATGTGCGTGCAGACTTCGACATGTCCGACGGCCTGGTGAACACCATTTCGCTGTCGTGCTATCTCTGGTTCCTGCTGCTTTCCATCCCCGTGGGAATGGCCCTCACGCGCTGGGGGCGCAAGAAGATGGTGCTGCTGAGCCTCGCCATACACGTGGTGGCGCTGCTCCTGCCCTATGTCAGCTACAGCTTCGCCAGCGTGCTGGTGGCTTTCTCGCTGATAGGCATAGGCAATACCATCCTCCAGGTGGCCATGAATCCGCTCGTGACCGACGTCGTAAACGCCGACCGCGTGACATCCACCATCACCTTCGGGCAGGCCACAAAGGCCTTCGGGAGCATCGTGGCGCCGTTTGTTGCAATGTGGACGGCGGTGGCGCTGGGGCACTGGCAGCTGCTGTTCCCCATCTACGCCGGGCTCTCGCTGCTGGGCCTCATCTGGCTCTGGATCACTCCCATAGAGGAGGCACCCCGCGAGGCCAGGAAGGTGGGCGTGAAAGACACTCTGGTGCTGCTGAAAGACAAGTTCATCCTGGCCTGCTTCGTGGGCATAGTGGTGCTCGTGGCGGCCGACGTGGCGGTGAATATGACCCTGCCGCGCCTGATGACGGATGAGTTCGGCCTGAGCACGGAGAAAGCGAATCTCTGCAACAGCCTCTATTTCCTGGCACGCACGATTGCCGCGTTCGCCGGGGGAGCCCTGCTGCTGAAGGTCTCCGACAAGAAGTTCTTCTCCTGGGGATGCTGGATTGCGATGGCCGGTCTGGTGCTGTTCGCCGCCCTAGGCAAGCTGGGTCTCGTGCCAGTGCTGGTGGCCGTATGCATCTTCGGAGTGGGCTATGCCAACCTCTTCGGCATCGTCTTTTCCTTTGCAATGCGCCGCGCGCCCGAGAAGGCGAACGAGGTGTCTGCCCTGCTGATAGTGGGCCTGATCGGCGGAGCCATACTGCCGCCCGTGCTGGGTTGGATCCGGGACGTTTCCGGCTCCCAGGTGGCTGCAGTGGCAGCTATCGCCGTCGTCTGGATTTATATGCTCTGGCTGATCCGCCGCATCCGCGAAGCCTAGGATCACTCTACTTTGAGGGTGCTCACCGTAGCCCCGTATCCGGCCCAATATCCGAGCCCTCCCTCGATATTCGTGGCCGGATTTTCGTGCATTGGGAAGAAGGGGGTGTTGCCGAGGGTGGAGAGGTCGTCGATGGCCATCCAGAAGCGGCAGGCGGCCTCTTCGCAGGTGCAGACTTTTACCCGCACCGTGCTGCCTTTCTTGAACTGGGTGGAGAATATCGGACGGTCCAGCCCCTTGCCGCGGGTGATGGTGATTTCGGCGTTTTCCTTGAGCCCGGCCCCTTCGATTGCGCTCGGGAAGCAGGGAATGAAGCGGCTGTCTTCGCCTTCTACCATGGTAAAGATGCGGTAGAACTTGTCCGCTCCGGCCTTGTTGCCGAGCGTGACCACAAGTGTATAAAGGCTATCGGTGCCATCCACCTTTACTGCCCGCACTCCTCCGATCGGCTCCGGAGCGGGGATGGTGCTGCTGGCGCTGAGCGTCTTGCCGTTATATTCCACCTTCAGGGTGTATTTCTTTCCCGCCTGGCCCGTGATCCAGCCGGTGGTGTAGACGAAGGGCGGTAGATAGCGCTTGTCTTGCTTGCTGAAGAGGATCACGGTGGTGTCGCCGTCGCTCAGGCTCACTTTCGCGCGCTTGACGATATGGTTGCTGAGGGAGTCCAGGTGGGTGAATTCCGGGCTGGGGGAGAGGGTGGAAGTGAGCATCACCACAGGCGCTTCTCCGGCCTCTATCCATCCTTCCGCCACCAGTTCCCCGGGGTCGTTCTCCCATCTTCCCGGCCCGCTGCAGGAGCAGAGAAGTGCGATGGCAGTTATGAGAAGCGTCTTTTTCATGGTCAGAACTTGCAGAACCAGCCGATGCCGGGCATCAGCTTGAGGGCGAAACTGAATGGTGCGTATGCGAAACTGCCGTCTTCGCGGGTGTCGAAGCGGTAGGAGAGTTCATTGTTCCTTGCCAGGGCGTTGTAGAGAGAGAAGTTGATGCCGTGGGTGAGGGTGGCGTCCTTGCGGAAATACCAGTTGAAATTGAGGTCCAGGCGGATGTAGGGGGCCAGCCGGGCGCCGTTCCTCGGCCCGTAGAGGCAGATCATCCTGGAATCCAGCAGATAGAACGACTTGGGGGCGGTGAAGGGGGTGCCGGATGCTGCGGTGAAGGTGCCGCCGGCGTCCCATCTACGCTCGGCCCAGGTGGCGACTGCGTTCAGCTCGAACAGGCGCTCGAAGTTGGAAGGCCAGATGCTGCCGGTTTCATCGCGCCTGAGGGACCTTCCCAGCGAGCCGCTGAGCCATCCCGTGAGCTTGCCGGCCTGCTTGTGGAGGATGAGGTTGATGCCGTAGTTCCAGCCTTCCGCCGTGGTGAGCATGCCGGCCAGCGATGAGTCTGCCCGGAGGTAGTCCATCAGGGTGCCGGTGTATTCCACTTGATTGCGCAGGCGGCGCCAGTAGAGCTCTGCCGAGAAGGCCCAGGCCTCCTGCCGGAAGTCGAGGTTGTAGGCCAGCGAAGCCCACAGGGAACGCTGCGGGGCGCCGTATTTCCCGGCCAGGAAGTTGAATTCGATGGGGAATCCCATGCTGCTGACTCCGGTGAGGAAGATGTTCTGGGTGGCGCTGCCCGCCCTCAGTTCCAGCTGCCCTGCTCGGAACATGTCGTAGCTGATCGCCAGCGAGGGGTCCAGCTGCCAGAAGGATGCCTTTTCGGGGGAGAGATACCATCCTCCGGCGAGTTCCGCCTTCAGTTTCCAGCTAAGCGAGAGATACCTGCTCCAGGCGGCCCTGATGCGGCTTTCCAGCGCCTGCTGAGCCTCTTCGGCGCTATTGGAGGTCATCGATCCTCCCTCGTGGACGGGGTTCGGGGCAAGCACGTCGTAGTACAGAAGGTCCGCGCCGAAATCGAAGTCCTGCCACTGGAGCGAGGCCTTGTAGCCCGCGTTGCTGGTGTGGTAGGGGATGAACCCGCTTTCCAGGCTGTAGGAAATGTCTGCCCGGGCGCTGTAGCGGGTGGCGAAGATGCTCTGTTTCAGGGTGCTTTCCGCGCCCCGGTGCTGCCAGTGGAGAGCGGCGGAGGCGTTGCTCCAGCCCATTTTCACTCCGAGGTGGTTCTCTACCGAAGTATAGTCTGCGGCGTCGGTGGAGTAGAATGCGTCTGCGTAGATGCGGTCTTTGGCCGTGGGAGCCCAAGTCCAGCCCAGGTTGACGTCCCCGAATCCATAGAGGAAGGGGTCTTCGTCCACGGTCAGGTAAGATTTGTAGAGTTCGTTAAGGAAGCTTCTGCGGGCAGAGATGCTGAGTGCGGAATTCTCCCCGGTGCGGAGCTTGAAATTGCCCTGTGCGGCCACCAGGCCCAGCGAGAAGTCCCCGGCGGCGGGCTGTGACGGGATGCTGCGGTCCGGGATCATATCCACATATCCTCCCAGGCGCCCGAAGCTGCCTGCCGTGGTGCCGTAGTTCAAAGTGCCGAAGTGGGCGGGGTTGAATACCGAAAAGATGCCCAGGAGGTGGCTGGCGCCATAAATCGGCGTGCCGTCGATGCTGATGAGGTTGTGGGAGTGGTCGCAGCCTTGGATGTGGATGCCGGCATCGATCTCGCTGCCAGTCTGCACGCTGGGAAGCAGCCGGATGAAGCGCAGGGGATCGGAGCTGCCGAGTATGCCCGGGAGCTTTGCCAGCCCGGCCATATCCACTTTCGTTTCCGCTTTTGCGGAGATGATCGAAGTGCGCTTGCGGGCAGCCACTACGGTGCTGTCGATGCTGCGCATCAAAGAAGAATCGGTCTGCGCCGAAATCTTCGTCGGGAGGAGCCCCGGAAGCAGCAACGCAGACCGAATGATCAGACTGTATAGGCGCCTGGCCTTCACTTATTTCTTATTCAGGACGCTTGAAAGGTAGCTGTCGACACTCTTCTGCCAGTCTTCGATGGCCTTGATCAGATCGGCGAAGTCGGTCTCGTTGAAGAATGACTCGAACATGGCGTAGGCGCTGCCGTCATCGAAACGGATGACGGGGATTACCGTCCATTCGCCGGCTTGGTTCTTTTCGGGCTCGAGGCCGAGGTGGGCGGAGCACTTCTTGCTGTCGTAGAAGGCCTGGAGAGTCATTGCCTGCTCTGCCTGGCCGAGCCAGCTCTTGAATTCCACCTCGCTGGTGCGGGCCTCATCCATCTTTTCGGAGCACTGGACGAGCTTTTCGATGTTGGCGGTGCCCTTTATCTGGAGTTCGCCGAGGAGGTCGAAGCTGATCTCTGCGCTCTTGGGCATGGAGGATACTTCGTAGGAAGTGTGGGTGTAGCAGGAGCCGTTCTTGTAGCCGTCGCCGTTGTCGTAGTCGTTTTTGTCCTGCTTCTCTTCGGAAGTGAGCTTGAACCCGCTTTCCTTGACGGTCATCGTGAAGATGTCCTTCTTGCCGTAGCTGAACACATAGGATGCTTCGGCGCCGTCGGAGAGGTAGTCGAGTTTCTTGGTCTTGAGGGTGTAGCCGGCTGCGGAGAATGCGAATTCAACGTTCGCCTGGTCTTTGGAGAGGTCCAGCTTGCCGGCCGTGGCAGGCTTGTAGTCGATGCCTACGCTGAGGTCTCCGATGGTTTCGTTCCCTTTGCGGATCTTTGCCGTAATGCTCTCGGGGATAGAGATATAGTTCTTTTGCACGCGCACCTTGGTGTGCCTTCCTGCGGGCACGGAAACCATATTGGTGAAGGCATCGTAGTTGCCGTAGATCTTGCTGTCGTCGTACCAGCCGTAATCTTCATTGGTGACGGGGTTGTAGAAGTGATACTCCGTGGCGTTTCCGTTCTGGCGGGTGACAGGCTCCCAGTTGTAGTAATCGTAACCATCTCCCTGATACTGGACCTTGTTTAAGTACATTGCAGGGCCGGTGGTGTATGCGGGCCACTCATTGTAGTATTCATCCCTGCTTTCGGTGATGAGGGTGGGGGTGGAAGACGCTTTGATCGCAGTTTCGGCGGTCATCTGTGCGCCGTCGACGTCTGCGGTGATGGTGAGGGTGGGAGCGTCTGTCTTGACCCAGGCCTTCTTGGAAGCATCGAGGGTGAAACTGCCTTTGATGTTGTCGAACTGGACTGTGTTGATCCTTTCGTAGACGAATTCACCGGGTGCCTGATAGTTGCAGAACCATCCGTAGTTGGTGTCGTCGCTTTCGGAACCGCGCTCTTCGGAGGTTTCGACACTGTTTGCGAGGGCTTCGAAGACCGATTGGTCGTTATCTTTGCTGGAAACTGCCTCTTCGAACTTCGCCACTGCCTTGAAGGATTCTCCCCATTTCTCTACGTCGGCATACTCGACAAGTTCAATTCCTATTCCCTCGAGAGTGTCCTGCTGCTCGCTGGGGGAGAGGGGCTTTTCTTCTTTCTTACAACCTGCGGCAAGAGTGGCCGCGATTGCGATAAGGTACAAATACTTTGTTTTCATGACTGTTATTTTTTGTTTTTTAATATCCTTAATTTTAATATCCTTAATAAGGTTTTACCTTATATAGATGCAAAAGACAGAAGAAATGATGCAGATTGTTTCATTTCAGAATTTTTTTATATCTTTGCAGTCCATTTGGTGCGATGGCCGAGCGGTTAGGCACAGGTCTGCAAAACCTGGTACAGCGGTTCGATTCCGCTTCGCACCTCAAAA
>CAMJJO010000085.1 GCA_946406095.1 uncultured Bacteroidales bacterium
GCGCACCTTCCTCATCATGATCCGCTTCTACGATTACCTCCTCAAGAACAACATCAACGAGAACGTCTGGGATGCCGTCAAGGACGTGCACCTCAACTACGATCTCTATGGTGTGGAAATGCCCGATATCGAGCTCAAGACCAAGACCCTCGACTTCGACTGCGTGCAGACCACCAAGGAAGCCAAGTTCGTTGCAAAGAAGGCCTGGACCGCTACCGCAAGCGACAGCTGGATCACCATCGAACCCGCATCCGGCGACGCTGCTGAAGAGGTTGTCGTGAAGATCACCGCCGCCGAGAACAAGGGCGACGAGCGCACCGGCAAGGTTATCATCAAGGGTGGTAACGTCACCTCCGACGAACTCGCAATCGAGATCAATCAGGTGAAGTGGACCGAACCCAGCACTGCTACCATCAAGGACTTCGCACAGGAATATGTGAAGGTTATCGACGCATGGGCAGCCAATGTAGGCAAGATCAACCGTCTCTCCGCATGGGAGCTTGCCAAGGACGGCGATGAGGATGTGGTCGAGGATGCACACTATGTGCCCGCAGACTTCACCATCATGGTCGGTGGCAAGACCTACAACACCGCCGACATGCTCGAGACTGCACTCCGCAGCTTCCTCCGCCTCCGTGGCTTCGACGGCAACGAGGTCGAGAAGAACGGCTTCGGCAACATCCCGACTGCCGATCCCGTCGACATGAGCGCAACTCTTACCAAGACCCACGATTATACCTGGGGCAGCCCTCTGATCGAGACCAGCAACGGCGGATACTTCTACAAGAAGGACGGCGACAACAAGGTCTACGGACAGGTCGAGCTCTTCGTGCTGGACAACTGGGCACAGCGTTCCGTCAACTTCCAGCATGGTAAGAATATCACCAACTTCTGCGGATATCCTCGTGAGGACCACAACATCACCACTTACGGTGGATGCTTCAGCTCCGGCCGTGCACTCCTCACCTACGCATTCTTCTTCAAGTATATGCTTGAGAACGGCCTCGAGAGGGCTGACGACCTTGCAAACAACACCGTGTTCCGCACCGAACTCTTCGGTCTGGATACCGCTACCGATGCAAAGCCCACCATTCTCGACTTCGCCAAGGAGTATGTGAAGATCATCAAGATCTGGGAAAGCAACGTAGGCACCATCAACCGCCTCTCCGCCTGGGAGCTTGCAAAGCCCACGGACTCTGACGTGGTCGAGGATGCCAACTACATCCCTGCAGGAACCACCATTATGCTTGGCAACAAGTCTTACAACACCGCTGACATGCTCGAGACTGCACTCCGCAGCTTCCTGCTCCTCCGTGGTTTCGACGGACTTGAGACCGAGAAGAACGGCTTCGGCAACATCCCTGCCGCCACCCCTGTGGCAATGAGCACCACCGAGGTTCCTCCTACCCACCAGTATTCTTGGGGCAGCCCTCTGATCGAGACCAGCAACGGCGGCTACTTCTACAAGAAGGACGGCGACAACAAGGTCTACGGACAGGTAGAGGTGAAGATCCTCGACAACTGGGCACAGCGTTCCGTGAACTTCAGCCACGGCCAGAATATCACCAACTTCTGCGGCTATCCTCGTGAGGACCACGGCATTACCAACTATGGCGGTTGCTTCAGCTCCGGCCGTGCACTCCTTACCTTCGCATTCTTCTTCAAGTACCTGCTGGACAACAACCTCGACAAGGCTGATGCCCTCACAGGCACCGAAATCATCCGCACCGAACTCTTCGGTATCGACACCGCTCCGAAACCCACCCTCCAGCTCTTTGCAAAGGAATTCGTGAAGGGTCTGTCTGTTTGGGAGAAGACTGTCGGTAACGTCGATGCCGATGGTGTCCGCAACCGCGACAGCAAGGAAGGCCCTTGGAAGAACGTCCATCTCCTTCCTATCGTCGGCAACACCAGCAGCGATTACTACAAGTTCGGCGGCAACCAGTACGATGCCACCCTTTACAAGCCTTGGGGCGTTGTTGTAGGCAAGACCAAGTATACCGCTTCCCAGGCTTGGGAAATCGCTATCCGCGGTCTGCTCGAGATGTGCACCAGCGAGGGACAGGCTTTCCTCGATGGCATGGATGACCGCAATAAGGCATACACCCTTGCTGATGGCAAGGCTCTCTCCGCACTCGATGTTCCCGAGACTTCCGCTGACAATAAGTGGGGCAAGCACCCCTGGTATGAAGGCGGCAACCTCGTGAAGGTCGGCGGCAAGGATGTTCAGACTGTCGATGTCAACTTCATCCTGAAGGTCGGTGCCTGGCACGTTGTCCGTTCCTTCATCAAGACCGGCGGAAACAGCAGCCCTCTCGGAATGGTCGGCAATTTCCAGGAATTCGGCACCAGCTCCGGTACCCTCAACCTCCAGAATGCCGCAGGCGAGAACTATGTAGGTTATATTGCTCCTATGCGCGAACTCCTCGTGCTTATGAGAATCTACAAGTACATCCTCGACAAGAACGTCGATGCCAACGTATATACCGCAATCAAGGACAAGAATTTCAACTTCGGTCTCTACAATGCCTCCAATAAGGCACAGTGGGAGTTCTGCGCCGCCAATATGCCCGAATATGCATATATGTTCGGTGGCGAGGCCGGCGTGGCTGACAAGAAGGCCGGCGACGGTAAGCTTGAGATCCTGTCCAACTACTCCGATGGCGGTTCCATAGCATATGTGTCGGTCGACAAGACTTCCCTCGATACCGATAACAAGTTCAAGCGTGTCGTGGGTAACACCGGACATCCTTATGTCACCGGCCCTTGGATCGGCGACTACTGGCTCTTCACTCTCAACACCGGCACCGATGTTCCTTCCGGCACCAAGGCTCACATCAAGTACATTACCCGTACCTCCAAGACTGGTCCCAAGTACTGGGTTATCGAATACCTCGATGGCGATACCTGGAAGCCCGCAGCCGAACTCAAGACTGCCGATGAGGTTGAGCACAATCTGGTTATGGAAAAGGATGGTAGCACCAATGTCACGGTCGATGTCGAGTTCACTACCACAGCTGCAATGCCCAACCTCCAGTTCCGTCAGCGTGTCGTTTCCATGATTCAGGCAAATGGCGGTGCAGCCCTTACCAAGCCTAACGGTGGTACTGCCCGCATTGCCGGTTCCGAATTCAAGGAAGGAGCAACTTCCAGCCCTGTCTTCGAGATTGTAAAGTAAACTGATTCTTTTTGACCGTGGGGGCCTGACCGCCCCCGCGGTTCCTATCTATAATGACACTGCTATGAAAAAGTATCTGTTTTTCATTCTGGCAGGGATTCTGGTGTTCGCCACCTGTTCCTGCAACAAAAACCAACCCGACAATAAGCCCGACGAGCCTGAAGATGTCGTCAAGGAATTCACGCCCAGGCATTTCAACGGTTATATGGTGGAAGCACTCGCCAATGCCTACGAATCTTTTGTGGAAAAAGACCTGCTGCCCGCTTCCGTGAATGTGGAGGGCATACTTTATGGCAAGGGCCAGTATATCGCGGCGGCCTGCCTGATCCTTAAAAAGATTCAGGAAGATCCCGAAAACTGGGAGTACGAAGAAGTGGACGTGCCGGTGCGGATGACTTGGGGCGGCAACGAGGCGAACAACACCTTCGAGCAGGATACCATCTCCGTAGAAGCTCTGACCTGGGCCGCGGACAAGGCTTATGCCTATGGTGTCAAGAACGGAAGCATGCCCAACTACGTGTCGTTCGGCACCATAACCGTTCCCAGCCGCGGAGCCGACAGCACCTTCACCTACACCTACGATACCCCTTTCAAGGATGGCGTGAAGTACATCGGCAACCTGATTTCCCGCGACTATGCCGCCGCACTCTGCCGTGTTTTCTATCATTACAAGCATAATTCGGTCCTTCCCGAAAAGGTGTGCTGCTGGGGTTCCGACTTCCTTCGCAAGACCAACAATTGCGACATCGACGCCCCCGAGGTGCTCGCTGCACGGGACGCCGCCCTTTCCAAACTCCCGGAGAATGCCACTCAGTACCAGAAGGTCAAGGCAATCTTCGAATACGCACGCGATGAGTGGGAATGGGAGGATTATGCCAACACCCATAAAGGATCCGTGAAGGTGATACAGCAAAAAGGTGGAAACTGCTGCGACCTTACCCACGCCACCCTTGCAATGTGCCGCGCCGCCGGCATTCCAGCCCGCTATATGCACGGACAGTGCTACTTCAGTTCCGGCGTGATCGGCCACGTGATTCCCGAGATCTGGGACGGCCACCGCTGGTGGATCTGCGATCCTTCCAACAACGGGGCCACGATGGGCAACCCTTCCTGGAAGGGGATGAACAAATTCAACGGACGCTACAGAGAACTTCCTTTCTAATATTATAAGGTATGAAAAAGTATTTCGCCATAGCTTTGCTGGCCCTTTCCCTGCTTGCTTGCAAAAGGGCTGAGCCCAATTTCAACGGTATCTGGCTTTGGTCCAAGTTCATGAACGAAGTGGATCTGGACGAGTTCGCCGCTAAGGACATCAAGAACATCATCCTTCACGAGGTGGCATTCGAACGCCACGGAGTGGATTCCACTCTGGCATTCGTAAAGGAAGCCCACGACAGGGGAATGAAGGTCCATATCTGGTTCCAGGCCTTCTACAAGGACGGAAAATGGATCAATCCCGTGAACGATTCTCTCAATTGCTACAAGCAGGATTACTTCGACGAAGTCATCGAACGTGCGGTTAAATATGTGAACTACGGCGTCGACGGCATTCATCTGGACTACATCCGTTTCGGCGGCACTGCCTGGAAGCATAATCCATCCGAGGAGATCACCGCTACTGGCTGCGTCACCGAGTTCTGCCGCCAGATCAGCATCGCGGTCAAGGCAGTCAATCCCAAGATCGTGCTTTCCGCGGCTCTCATGCCCGAACCGGACAGCGAATACTATTATGGCCAGGATCCTGCACAGATGGGTCAGTATATCGATATCCTCATGCCCATGATCTATTTCCACTGCGACAGCTATCGCAAGGGAGGGGAAGAATGGGCCGTGAAGGTGGCCAATCACTTTGCCACCAAGGGCGCGCCTGCAAAGGTCTGGGCCGGAATGACCACCTACTACGACACCGATACCACTAAGGTTGTTCCTATGACTGCCGAACAGATACGCCACGACTGCGAACTCTTCACCGGCACTCAGGCAGAAGGAATCGTGCTCTTCCGCTACGGACTGGGCGATCTCCCGGATCTGCACGGATTGTGGGATAATAAATAACAGTATATGATACTTATTGCAGACAGTGGGGCAACGAAGACTGAATGGGGGTGCGTGTCGCGTGACGGCAGCACCCGCATCGGTTTCTTCAGCCAGGGGTATAACCCGAATTATATTACAGGTACACAGATAGTTGCGGATATACGCGCCAATCTTCCGGCGGAGCTCGATCCTTCGTTGGTGGAGGAGATCTATTTCTACGGAGCCGGAGTGACCGAACTCCAGTATCCTTTCATGGAGAAGACCCTCCGCGAGGTGTTCACCAAGGCGGGTAGGGTTTTCATTGCGATGGATACGCTGGCATCGTGCCGTGCGCTTCTGCAGGCGGAGCCCGGTTTTGCCGCCATACTCGGCACAGGAGCGAATTCCTGCCTGTACGATGGCTGCAACGAAGGCCTTAACGTAGACAGCTGCGGATTCATCCTCGGAGACGAAGGCTCCGGCGGCAATCTTGGCAAGCGCATGATCACGGATTACATCCGCCGCAACATGCCCGCCAAGGTATATGAGCTGGTAGGCCGCGAACTCGGCCGCAACAACGACGAACTCTTGGACGTTATCTATACCAAACCTTTCCCCAACCGCTTCTGCGCCCAGTATGCAAAGTTCATCAACGAGCACCTGGACTTCGATCCGTATTTCCCGAACCTGGTGACGGATGCCTTCCGCCAGTTCTTCCTTTTGATAGTCACGCATTATCCTGATTATCAGAAGTATACCTTCAACGCGGTGGGTTCGGTGGCTTACTATTTCAAGCCCCTCCTCCAGCCTGTGGTCGAGGAATTCGGAATGAAGATGGGAACCATCCTCAAGGCCCCCATGGAAGGGCTCATCAAATATCACCTGGAGCATTAGACTATGGGAAAGAACAAGTACATAATTCCCCTTGCATTCATAGGGATGATGTTTTTCACCGTGGGATTCGCCACGGGCATCAACGGCTATTTCGTGCCGTTCCTGGAGAATAACCTGAACCTGACATCGGCCCAGAGCTATCTGGTGATCGCGGCCACTTTCCTGGCCTTCCTGGTGTTCAGCTTCCCGGCATCATCCATCATAAACAAGATAGGATACAAACGCACCATGTCGCTGGCGTTCTTCATGTTCGCGCTGGCGTTCGCGCTGTTCATCCCTGCCGCCCGGCTGGAGAGCTTCGCCCTCTATCTGCTTGCCTGCTTCATCAGCGGAACCGCGAATACGGTGCTTCAGGCGGCCATCAATCCTTATGTGACCATACTCGGGCCCATAGATTCTGCAGCGCAGCGCATCTCCATCATGGGGATATGCAACTCGCTGGCGCTGGCACTGCCGTCGGTGTTCATCGCGGCCGTCACTCGCAAGCCTATCGAGGCCGTGGGGCTGGTGGATCTGGACAAGCCGCTGCTGATAATCATCGGGGTGGTGGCTCTGCTTGGCATCATCACCTTCTTCGCTCCGCTCGAAGAAATCAAGGCGGAAGGGGAGGAGAACGAGGAGGATTGCCCTTACGCTGCCTCCAAGAAGAGCATCTGGCAGTTCCCGCACCTGGTGCTGGGCGCCCTGGCGCTGTTCGTGTATGTGGGAGTGGAGAATCTGGCGTTGCTTACGGTCCTGGACTATGCTCAGGAGCAGGGGCTTCCGAACCCTGAAAGCTATACCATCTGGCCCGGAATAGGAATGGCCGCAGGCTACATCCTGGGCATCCTGTGCATCCCTAAGGTGATTTCTCAGGTGAAGGCACTCCGCATCTGCACCTGGCTCGCCGTTCTGGATTCGCTGGCCATAGTGCTCACTCCGCCGCAGATTTCGGTGTGGTGCGTTGCGCTGCTGAGTTTCGCCTGCTCGCTTATGTATCCTGCTATCTGGCCTCTGGCCATAGTGGATCTGGGCAAGTTTACGAAGAAGGGTTCTTCTCTGCTGGTGGCTTCCATCGGCGGTGGCGCCCTGATTCCTCTGCTTTTCGGCGCGATGAAGGATTGGGTCGGCCCTCAGCCTGCCTATTGGATCTGCCTGCCGTTCTATCTGCTTATCATGTATTATGCCTACTATGGCTATAAGATTCGTAAATAGTCTTCTTGCGCGCGTTTCCGCAGTCCTGCTGGCCGCACTGATCATAACGGTGCCGGCGGAAGCCTGTACTACGGCAATAGTGTCGGCGGAGGCGAGTGCGAGCGGGAGGCCGATGATATGGAAGCAGCGGG
>CAMJJO010000086.1 GCA_946406095.1 uncultured Bacteroidales bacterium
TAGCCTTGGGCTTGTACCCGCCCCCCACCCGCGTTTCCGCCAATCAGATGATTATTAATTACTTACTTCAAAGCCTCTGGTACATTTACACCAGAGGCTTTGACATAAAATACTGCTAATCAATCATTTAGCCACAACAGGCCTTGAAGGGGATGTGCAGATATTTTGCTATCTGCTCTAAAGTGGCAGCGGTTTCACGGTTCAGCACCTGTAGCAGTTCCATCCTTTCTTCTATAGATAAGGCAAAAATGTCGTGGATATCCTTGAATCGGCCGGTATCCATAATAATGTCGGTCATTTTCTTATAATGAGCATCAGACTTACCCACAAACACTTCATTCAAGTCGTGTTCGCTGCCCGTAACTGAGTGAGTGGCTTCAATCATCGCCTCATAACTATTGAAAAAAATTTCTGACCCTTTATAGTCGATTATATTGTACGTAACGATTATGAAATCAATCAGTTGCAGTTTCTCTTTCTCGGATAATGGGGCGAACATCCGTTTCAACATGACATAAGGAAGATACTTCCCTTCTTCATGCCTGCTTTCAACCAATTTGATTGCACGCACCATTTTCTTGGAAGCGTTTCTGATTATCAATGGTTCCGAGAACGGATGGTCACTCGTAGAATATGCAAGAAAGTTCCACCTGTACTGTTCTGCTTTATCGACAAGGTGTCTTTCTACAGGATTATTGTCCACATAGATGAAATTAGAACGAGCCTTTTTATCGCCATATTTGGGGACACTCCCAAACGGTGACTGAAAGACACTCCCTTTTTCGTGACAAACAATATTGAATTCCCTGGCATACAAAGATGTATAGCTTTGGGTAAAGGAAGAAAGGTCTTTTTTCCTTGCCGCCGAAGAGGAATTGTGTATGTGGTCTGGCATCAGGCATAGCTTATATACTCTGACTCTATGCTTTGGTGCTGTTACGCAAAAGATGGTAAAAAACATCAAACCATCATATACATTGTAGAATAACAGATCCCCATTGATGGTTCTCTGGTAACTGTGATTGATAATGTCTGGATAGACTTTTCTGTTCTGACCCCTCATAGCTAACGTTATTTAAAGATTCCGTCTCTGTCACAGAGATTGTTTACAAAGTTCGCAATCTTTCCAAAGAAAGCAAGACACTTTTTGCGTTTCTTTCAAAAGCTTGATTATCAAAGCATTACCCTAAAGCCTCTGGTACATTTACACCAGAGGCTTTGACGTAAGTAGCTGATATGGGAGCAGTTGGAAGAAACGGGGCGGGGAGAGGGTATCAGCGGTACAGTTCCCCCAGCACCGCCAGCGAGCGGATGTTGAGAGGGACCTCCAAGTGAACTGAAAGATAGCGCAGTAGCGATTCGGCTATTGCGCTTCTTTTTGTGCCGGAGAGAGGATAGAGCATGAACTGCTCGAAACCGGCGGAGAGCAGGTCGCTTATGGCCTGCAGATTCTCCCCGGCAAAGGGGGCCATGGACTCGAACGAAGGAGAAAAGCCCAGCACGCCGGCGAGTTCCATCAGCCAACGCAGGTGGTAATTGGCAAAATCGCCCTCCAGAGCATCCAGGGTGAGGATGCTGCGCTCGCACCAGTCGAACAGCCCCTCTTCGGCCGCACCTTCCTGCACGCCGCGCCAGAGTACTTCGCTCATGAAAAGAGTGATGGCATTTTTGTTGAGATCGGACCGCACTCCGTTGAGTGCATGCGCTGCGGAAACTCCACGCAGCCGCCAGAGGTCGGATTTCCGGTTTTCCATTACCTCCGCATCCAATATGCTGAAAGGCAGGTACATCGCCCGCGAACCACCCTTACGCACGGCCACTATGAAGCTTCGCCGTCCCATCTCCCGGCAAAGGCAGTGAAGCACCAGGGATGAGTCCCCCAGTTTGGTGGAATTCAGGACAATCAGTCGTACGGCGGTATTCATTTTAGCACAAATATAGGATTTTGCGGGGATTTTTCTTACTTTTGAAGGATTAGAAGTTTATTCATATGAAGAAGGTACTATTTGCGGCCATCACCGCCCTAGTCTGCACTCTTGCCATTGCAAATGAAACTCCCCGCTGGCTGCGCCAGAACGCTATTTCTCCCGACGGAAGCACCGTTGCATTCGTCTATCAGGGGGATGTGTGGGCCGTGCCTGCCGCCGGTGGAGAAGCTATACGGCTCACCACCAACCCGGCTCACGACACCGAGCCCCGCTGGACCCCGGACGGCAAATATGTCATTTTCGCATCCTACCGCGAAGGACAGAAAGATATCTGGGCGGTGAGTGTGGATGGCGGAAGGCCCAAGCGCTTGACCGACTATGGCGGAGCCCAGACTCCCTACGCGGTCAGCAAGGACGGAAAGATTATCTTCGGCGCTTATTATCAGGAACTTGCAAGTTCGAGCGCCTTCCCTGGAGCGAACAATCTCTACAGCATCGATTTCGCCGAGGCGCTGGCGGCAGAGCCCGGAAAGCTCCCTGTCCCCAAGCGCATCGCGACCGTGAAGGTCGGTTCGGCCGACATCTCCGCGGACGGCACCATCCTCTATGAGGATTATGTGACCCCGGAGGACCCCTACCGCAAGCACCACACTTCTTCGGCCGCCCATAATATCTGGAAGATCCAGAACGGCACCTACACCAAACTCACCTCATTCATCGGTGAGGACAAGTGTCCGGTGTTCGCCCCCGACGGCATCCACTTCTATTATCTTAGCGAACAGAGCGAGACTCCCGTGCAGTCCAACGGTTGGGCGGGGGATGCAAATGTCTGGAAATCAGACATCAACGGCGGATCCCCCGTGCGCATCACCTCCTTCACCAAAAACCCGGTCCGCTATCTCAGCATAAGCGGAAACGGCGTCCTCTGCTATTCCTGGAACGGGGACCTTTACACCCAGAAGGAAGGGCAGCAACCGGTCAAGCTCGCCATCACCGTCAAGAAAGACAGGAACGAGCGCGAGCATACCTACCGCATCGCCAGGGACGGCATACGCGGATTCGCCGCATCCCCCAACGGCAAAGAGATTGCCGTGGTATCGAGAGGGGATGTCTTCGTGACGCCGCTCGAGCTTGGGGATACACGCCGCATCACCGACACCCCCGAGCAGGAGCGCTGGGTGGCCTTCGGCAAGGACGGCCGCAGCCTCTTCTATGATTCCGAGCGCAACGGGGAGTGGGCCATCTACAAGTGCGAACTCACCGACAAGAAAGACCAGTTATTTACCTTCACCACCCGCACCAAGGAAGAGCGCATCACCCCCGAGGGGCAGGTCTGCTTCCAGCCCAGCGTGTCGCCCGACGGCAAGTGGCTGGCATATCTTCGCAACCGTACCGGGCTGGTGATATGCAGCACCAATGGCGGCAAAGAGAAGGTACTCATCCCCGAAGGAGTGAATTATTCCTACTCCGACGGTGATCTCAGCTTCGAATGGAGCCCGGACAGCCGCTACATCCTCTCCAACTATCAGGGCGAGCAGCGTATGTATAACGAGGATATCTGCCTGATAGACATAGAGTCCGGCGAGGTTACCGACCTCACGCTCAGCGGCTATTCCGACGGCAACTTCAAGTGGGCGATGGGCGGCAGGGCCATGACCTGGGAGAGCGACAAGGCAGGCTACCGCAGCCATGGCAGCTGGGGCGCTGAAGGCGATATCTACATCATGTTCTTCGATGACGAGGCCTACCTGAAGTTCATCCAGGGCGAGGATATGGAGAAGATAGAGAACCTGCTGAAGAGCGACAAGCAGGCCGCCAAGGACAAGAAAAAGGACGAGAAAGAGAAGAAGGACAGCACCTCCACCAAGAAGGCCGACAAGGTCAAGCTCGAACTCAGCCGCAGGCAGGACCGCATAGTGAAACTTACCCGCAACTCCGGCCATATCGGTGACTACCTCCTCACTCCCGACGGCAAGAAACTCTACTACACCGTCCAGCTTGAGAGAAATCACGACCTGGTGTGCGTAGACCGCACCGACGGCAGCATAAAGGTGGTCAAGAAGAACTTTGCCGGCAGGCTGGTTCCTTCTTTCGATGGGAAGAGCGTATTCGTGGTCGGCGGCAACAGCGTGGTTAAGGCCGACCCCAAGAGCTTCAGCACCAAGAACGTAAGTTTCAGCGGAGAGTTCGAATACGATGCCGCGAAGGAGCGCGCATACATCTTCGACCATTGCTGGAGGCAGGTCAAGCAGAAATGGTATGTCGCCGACATGCACGGTGTCGACTGGGATGCCGTCTGCGAAAATTACCGCCAGTTCCTTCCTTATGTCACCGACAACTGGGCTTTCCGCGAGATCCTTTCCGAAATGCTTGGAGAGCTCAATGGTTCGCACACCGGCGGGCGCTACGGCGGATCTGCCGGCGGAGTGGGCCACTTCGGCGTAATCTTCGATGAAGACTACAACGGCAAGGGTCTCAAGGTCAAGGAATTCCTGCCATACAGCGGGCTTCAGAGGCTGGTTCCCGAAATGAAGGAGGGAGATCTCATTCTGGCAGTCGACGGCAAGCCCGTGGAAGCAGGTACTCCCTGGTATCAGGCGCTCGCCCGCAAGAACGGCAAGAGAATCCTTCTCACCGTCAAGGCAGGAGGCAAGGAAAAAGAAATCATCATCACCCCCGGTGCCAACGACACCGAAGGCTACTACCAGCGCTGGGTGCGCAATAATGAAAAGCGCGTCCAAGAGCTTTCCGGCGGCCGCGTCGGCTATGTGCATGTGCGCGGGATGAATTCCTCCAGTTTCCGTGAGGTCTATTCCAAGGCACTCGGCAAGTACCGCACCTGCGACGCCTTGATAGTGGACACCCGCAACAACGGCGGCGGCTGGCTGCATAACGACCTGGCCACCTTCCTCGATGGAAAGATGTATACCAAGCGCGAGGCCCGCGGGGTCTATATGGCACCCGAGCCCTACGACAAGTGGGTCAAGCCTTCCTGCGTGGTCGTATGCGAAGCCAACTATTCCGACGCCTGCGGATTCCCTTATTGCTACAGGGCCCTCGGCACTGGAAAGATAATCGGCGCCCCCGTTCCCGGCACCGCTACATCCGTTTGGTGGGAGAACCAGGTGGATCCTTCTCTGGTGTTCGGTATTCCTCAGATCGGCTCCTGGAGTGTCTCCAACGGCCGTTATCTCGAAAACCTCCAGCTTGAACCCGACATCACGGTCTATAACGATCCAGAGAGCGTTGCGCGCGGCGAAGACAAGCAGCTCGAGGCCGCTGTCGCCGAAATGCTGAAAGAAATAGGAAAATAGGTGAAGCGCAGCGGATTCCTTGCACTGAGCCCCCTGCTGGTATTCCTGGGGGTTTACCTTGTATCTTCCTTCATCGCGAAGGATTTCTACAAGGTGCCGGTGGTGTCTGCCTTCCTGATAGCTTCCGGCTATGCCCTGGTCATCTCCAAAGGATCCGGAATAGAAGAGAAGATAAGCATTTTTTCCCGTGGAGCCGGGGACCGCAACGTGCTGCTGATGATATGGATATTCGTTCTGGCAGGGGTGTTTGCAGCCTCGGCCAAGGCGATAGGAAGCATCGATGCCACAGTGGCCTTCACCTTGCGTGTGCTTCCGGGAAAGTTCATCCTGGTAGGGCTGTTCGTCGCCGCCTGCTTCATATCGATGGCCATAGGCACCAGCGTGGGCACCATCGTGGCTCTGGTTCCCATTGCCTCCGGGCTTGCGCAGGGCACCGGGGCACCCTTGGCGATGATTACCGCAGCCATAGTCGGAGGCGCGTTTTTCGGGGACAACCTCTCCTTCATATCAGACACCACCATCGCCGCGACCCGCAGCCAGGGATGCTCGATGGCAGACAAGTTCAAGACAAATATCTGGATAGCCGCCCCCGCAGCCTTGGCCGTCGCAGCCGCCTATGTGTTGCTTGGCCAGGGCTTCAGCGCAGAAACTCCTGCCGGGGACATCAATTATCTACTGCTCATCCCCTATATGGCAGTAATCATCCTGGCAATCTGCGGAATGAACGTTCTGGGAGTGCTTTGCGTGGGGATTCTGATGAATGCAGTGCTGGGGCTGGCTCTCGGCAAATTCGGTTGGACAGGTCTTCTGGGTTCGGTAGGCATCGGTGTAGGCAATATGGGCGACCTTATAATAGTCACCATGCTGGCCGGTGGCCTGCTTGAGGTAATCCGGGTGAATGGAGGAATAGATTATATCATCAATCTGCTAACCAGGCGCATCAACGGACGTCGGGGTGCCGAATTCAGCATCGCCGCCCTGGTGGCGCTTGCAAACATCTGCACTGCAAACAATACCGTCGCCATCATCACCACTGGCAACATCGCCCGGAATATCGCATCCCACTTCGGGGTGGATCCCCGCAAGTCCGCAAGCATTCTGGACACTTTTTCCTGCGTGGTGCAGGGCATCCTCCCTTACGGAGCCCAACTGCTGATGGCTTCCGGACTTGCCGGCATCTCGGTGGTTTCCATCATCAGCTACCTTTATTATCCTTTGGCGCTGCTGGCGCTGGCGGTAGCATCCATCGTTTTCCGCTTCCCCCGGCAAGCCTGATCCCACCACCCCGTTTCTTCCAACTGCTCCCATATCAGCTACTTACGTCAAAGCCTCTGGTGTAAATGCACCAGAGGCTTCGTCGTAAATACCTAGAAATCAGCCGGTTGGCTGAAACGGGTCATACAGCAGACTAGGCCACGTCGGCGCGGGCCATAGCGTCCTTGTAGTACTTCTGATCCACGAACACGTCTTCCTTGTAAGGATTGATGTGGCGCTTCTTGGACACTGCGATGATGTAGCAGATGGCGATGACGTTGGTCACGAGAGCGAGTGCGCTGATGACGGTCATCATAGTGGGATTGGCTGCCACCACGGAAGGATCCACTGTGGTTCCGACAACTGCAGCTTCGCCGCCGGCAACCTCATAGAGCTTGCTGATGGTGTTCACTCCCTCGGGATAAAGCACAGGCAGAGTTGCCCAGCTGAACCACTGCTGACCATTCTTGAAGGTCTCCTGGAAGAGAGGGAACACCTGTGCGAACATGCACCAGATTGCGAGGGTGTTTGCACGGTTCTGGATCCAGCCGCCACGGTTCCAGCAGAGAGCTGCCACGGTAGGAGCGAGAAGCAGTGCGATACCGCAGTACCAGCTGTGGGTAGGCAGGCAATTGTAGGTGTAGGCAAAGTTCCAGATATCGTAGATCACGATGTAGACCCAGGTCATGTCGGCCCAGATCATATCCTTCTTATCCTTGGAAGGATAGACGTTCCACCATGCGGTCATGCACATGATGTTGATCAGACCTGCCACACCGTTCATCACGTTGTGCCAGCCACCGTACTGCCACACACCTTCGGAGGTGAGCCACCATTTGTTCCAGCCCATCACCGCGCTCTCGAAGTCGGAGACGCAGGCGATGAGGATGTTGAT
>CAMJJO010000087.1 GCA_946406095.1 uncultured Bacteroidales bacterium
CGCAACGTATTCATGATGACCGGGTTCCTGAATCTCTTCCGCATCGAGGAATAGTCATATGCCACGCATCTCCAAATCCGCTTCTTCCATCCCCGCATCCGCCATACGGATGCTGACCCCCTTTGCCGACAAGGCCAAGGAGGATGGGGTGAAGATTTATCACCTGAACATCGGCGCACCGGACATAAAATCGCCGGAGTGCGCGGTCCGGGCGTTGAAAGAATTCAGTTTCGACCATCTCCCCTACTCCAACTCCGCAGGCACGCTGGAGCTGCGTAAGGCGCTGACAGACAAGTACTACCATAAGGCCGGGATAAAGATCGGGCTGGACGATGTGCTCGTGACCACGGCCGGCAGCGAATCGCTTACTTTCATCTTCCACGCAGCCTTCGACCCCGGGGACGAGGTGCTGGCGATGGAGCCTTACTACTGCAACTACAACACCCTCGCAAAGATGAACGGGGTGAAGGTGGTAGCGGTGCATACCGACATCCGGAGCGGGTTCGCTCTGCCCGAAGCGGAAGAGATCGAGAAGCACATCACCCCTCGCACCAAAGGCATCATAATCTGCAATCCCTCCAACCCTACTGGGATGATCTACAGCAAGGAAGAGATGCTGGCGATTGCGGACATCTGCCGCAGGCACGACCTTTTCTTCATCTCGGACGAGGCCTACCGCGAATTCTGCTACACCGAGGAACCTTATTTCTCCGTGATGCAGATTCCCGGGCTGGAAGAGAACGCGATACTGGTGGATTCCGCCTCCAAGAGATATAACCTCTGCGGTGCCCGCATAGGATGCGTGGTGTCCCGCAACAAGGCCCTGATGGAGCTGATCACCAAGTTCGCCCAGGCCAGGCTCTGCCCTCCGGTTCTGGGCCAGACGGTAGCGCTCGGGGCCATCGATGCGGAGGATGCCTACTTTGCCGCCGTGAAAGAAGAATACATCGCCCGCCGCAACTATACCGTGAAGGCCCTGAATGCCATTCCCGGAGTGTTCTCTCCCCAGCCTGACGGAGCTTTCTACACGGTGGCGGAGCTGCCGGTGGAGGATGCCACGGCCTTCTGCAAATGGCTGCTGACAGATTTCCGCCTGGACGGCGAAACCGTGATGATCACCCCTGCAGAAGCCTTCTACAGCACTCCCGGCGAAGGGAGGAACCAGGTCCGCATTGCCTATGTGCTGGAAGTCCCGGAGCTGAAGAAGGCCATGCACATTCTCGAAAAAGCTTTGGAAACCTATAAAAATCTCTAATATGAAGAAGTTGTTTGTATCCGCATCCCTGCTGCTCCTCTGCGCATCTGCATTCGCACAGCAGAAACCCAACATCAAATGGCCCGACTACCAGTTCACCACCGATGTCGAGAACCCCATCACTCCCGTCAAGAATCAGCACCGCAGCGGCACCTGCTGGGTGTTCTCCACTCTTGGTTTCGTAGAGTCCGAGGTAATCCGCATCAACAAGATAAAGGACGAGGCCGACTATCCCGATTTCTCCGAGATGTTCGTGGTCGGCAAGTCCTATGCGGAAAGGGCAGAGAAGTACGTCCGTCTGGACGGTGCCCTCAACTTTGCTGTGGGCAGCGAGGCCGATGACGTGCTCCACGTAATCGAAGACTACGGCCTGATGCCTCAGGAAGTGTATTCAGGAATGAACTATGGCACCGAACTGCCGGAGCAGGGAGAGCTTGACGCAGCCCTCAAAAGCTATGTCAGCGCCATCGTCCGCAACCCCAACCGCAAACTTACCCCTGTGTGGAAAACCGGCGTGACCGCCATCCTGGCCTCTTATCTTGGGGAAGCTCCCGAGGAATTCACCTATAAAGGAGTCAAGTATACTCCCGCCAGCTACCGCGACGCCCTCAAGTTCAAGCCCGAAGACTACGTGAGCCTCACTTCCTTCACTCATCATCCTTTCTACAAGCCCTTCGTGCTCGAGATTTGCGACAACTGGCGCTGGGATGCGGCCTACAACGTGCCCATCGACGAACTCATGGCAGTGCTCGACAAAGCCATCCGCGACGGCTACACTGCAGCATGGGGCGCAGACGTCAGCGAGCCCGGGTTCACCCGTAACGGCCTCGGCGTGCTGGTCGATCCCAAGGCGGTCACCAAGCAGGGCGGTTCCGACCAGGAGCACTGGGTAGGCAAGGAAGAAGGCAAAGCCCAGAGCGTGGAAGCACCCGCAGAGATCGTTCCGGACCAGGAATTCCGTCAGACCGGCTTCGACAACAAGACCATCACCGACGACCACGGAATGCAGATCTACGGCATCGCACACGACCAGTTCGGCACCAAGTACTATCTGGTGAAGAACTCCTGGGGCACCGACAGCAAGTACAAGGGAATCTGGTATGTGACAGAGAACTATATCAAGGGCCAGACCATCGATATCGTACTCCACAAGGATGCCCTTCCCAAGGATCTGAAGAAGAAACTCGGCATCAAGTAAATGTCTTTGAAGAAGCATATCCCCAATGCCATCACCTCGCTGAACCTTCTCTGCGGGGTGATTGGCATAATTGCATTGTTCCTGCCGGAACTGCATGGAACAAGCTACGTTCCGTTCATATTTATGCTCGCCGCCGTCCTGTTCGATTTCTGCGACGGCCTTGCGGCGCGCCTTCTCGGGGCATATTCCCCTGTGGGAAAGGAACTTGACTCTCTTGCAGATGTGGTGAGTTTCGGCGTGCTTCCGGCCTTGATGATGTATTTCAACTGCTCTCTGTTTGCAGATGGAATTGCCGGATACCTTGTCTGGATTCCCCTGCTGATTGCCGTATTCAGCGCCCTCAGGCTCTCTAAATTCAATCTGGACGAGCGCCAGCACAGCTCATTCATCGGCCTTCCGACTCCGGCTTCGGCTCTGATCTGCGGTTCCCTGTGCTGCCTGCTGACTTATCTCCCGGAATCGTTCGACGCGGCCATTCCCTGGATAATCATTGGAGTTTCCGTGGTCCTTTGCTTTCTGCTGGTCTGCGAACTGCCAATGTTCTCGTTCAAATTCGGAAAGGACATAAACGCAGACATGTCCACCAGGATGCTGCGGATTGCAATCGTGAGCATCTCCGCGATCATAATCGTTCTGGTGGTGGCCTTCAAACTCCCCTGGCAGGCAATAATTTTGGGCATCCTCCTGGCATATATCCTGGAGAATGCCCTGTTTCATTTGCTTAAACCAAAGGACTCCTAGTACCAGAGAGCCGGTTCGGGGCCCATCTCGAGAACGAGTTTTCCCCCGGAACGGATATCCGAGTAATCTATGAATGGCAGGCTGTAAGGCTTGCCATTCAGCGTTATGGACTGGATGTACTTGTTCTCTGCGCTGTTGTTGCGAGCTATCACGGTAAAGGTCTTGCCGCCGGCATTGATCTCGGCCTTGTCCACTATGGGGCTTCCGAACCAGAAGCGGGTGGATGCGGGCTCGGTCTGATAGAAGCCAAGTGCGGAGAGCACATACCAGGCAGACATCTGTCCCACGTCCTCGTTGCCGCAAAGGCCGGCGCGGTCGGCGGTGTAGAGGGTGCTCATCACTTCCCTCGCCCTGTCGGCCGTCTTCCAGGGCAGTCCCTGCATCGCGTAGAGATAGATGATATGGTGGCTGGGCTCGTTGCCGTGCACATACTGCCCTATCATTCCGGTAATGTCCGGAGCGGCGCCTTCCTCCAGTGCGGAAGGTGCGGTGAAAAGAGAATCGAGTTTTGCTTCGAAGCCATCCTTGCCGCCGCTGAATTCCACCAGCCAGTCCACATCGTGAGGGGCCAGCCAGGTGTACTGCCAGGCATTTCCTTCGGTATAATCGGTGTTGATGTGTCCGTAGGGATTGAAAGGGGTGCGCCAGCTGCCATCCGCCATCCTGGGGCGGGCGAACCCGGTCTCGGGATCCATGTAGTTGCGGTAGCTGTGGCTGCGGAGGTCGAAGAAGATGGCATCCTCATCCTTGCCCAGGGCACGTGCGGCATTGGCTACGGCTGCATCGGCGATGGCGAATTCCATGTCCTTTCCAAGGGATTCCCGGCAAAGGTCGGAGGGCACGTATCCGTATTTGATGCGAAATTCGTTCCCGACTCCCACCGTGTCCAGGGAGCTCTTGAGGGCCTGGTAGGCGGCCTCGCGGTCGAATCCCCGGAATCCCTTCACAATGGCATCTGCAACGGCGATGACGCCTGCCTCACCGGGCATGCAGTAGGTTTCGTTGGCCATCAGGTGCCAGATGGGCAGGAAGCCCTGCTGCTCGCATATCTTGAGCATGGTCTCAACCATATCGTCCATCCTCTCCGGCTCGATGATGCAGAGAAGCGGCATTTCGGCGCGGTAGGTGTCCCAGAGCGAGAAGGTGGTGTAGTTGTCGAAGTCGGCCTTTTCGTAGACCTGATCGTCCGAACCACGGTAGGATCCGTCCACGTCGTTGAAAAGCGAGGGGGCTATCATGCAGTGGTAGAGGGCGGTGTAGAAAATGGTTTTGGCCGGCTCCCCTGCCTCTATCTTTATCTTGGAAAGGGCCTTGTTCCAGGCCGTGCGGGCATCGGAGCGGACCTTGTCGAATTCCCAGCCGCGGATTTCCCTGCGCAGGTTCATCTCGGCGCCGTCGGTGCTGACAGCGGAAATACCCACCTTGACGAGCACCTGCTCACCTTCGGCGGTGCTGAAACCGGCCCTCGTGAACAACCTCTCCTGCTCCTTGCCATAATCGTCCGTCGCCTTGATGAATTCCAGTTCCACCGGCTTCGAGAACTCGGCATAAAAGTAGATGCGCTGGTTCTTCGCCCATCCCTTCGAGAAACGCCAGCCGCGGATGGCATTGCTGCCGACGGCCTCGGCATAGGCCTCTGTGGTATGGTCCCAGTTGCCGCCGTTCTTGAGGTCGAACACGAATGCGGATTCGTCGGATGCGGGGAAGGTGAAACGATGGATAGCGCAGCGCTCGGTGGCCGTCATTTCGGCCTTTATGCCATAGCGGGTAAGGGGAACGCTGTAGTAGCCAGGTTCGGCAATCTCCGCACTGCGGTCGGCATAAGACCAGAGGCCGCTCTGAGGGTCATCCTTCTTGCCGCGGGCATAGACCAGGTCCTTCCCTACGACGGGCATCAGGGTAATGTCCAGCAGGTCCCCGCAGCCGGTGCCGCTCAGATGAGTGTGCGAAAAACCGATTATGGTAGAGTCTGATTCGTGATAGCCCGAGCACCAGTCCCAGCCCTGCGAGACATTGGTGGGGCCGGCCTGCACGAAGCCGAAAGGCACGTTTGCACCCACGAACACGTGGCCGTGGAAACCGGAGCCGATCAGAGGATCCACACTATCGACAGGCTTGCTGCCGTCACAACTGCAAGCAGCCGCGAAAACGGCGGCTGCAGCTAAAAGGATAATGGAATTTTTTTTCATTTGTCGAATATGTTCCGTGGAGTGAGTATACAGACTTCAGGATGCCTCGAATAGTCGAACGGGCGGCTCTGGATGCCCTTCGAAGCCCGGGCTTTCGAAGGCAGGCCGTTGAGCGCCACCGAGAGCATGGTTTCGTTGACGTCGCCGAGTTCGTAACCGTCCAGGGGGTTGTCCCCTATCTCGAGGTCGGGTGCGAAGCCGTTCGGCATGCAGGGAGTGTTGCCGTCTTTGTCGGCATAGCGGGAAATCATCACGTAGATGCCCCAGTTGTCGGTGCAACTGACGGCGGATTCATAGCTTTTCTTGCTGATGTCATCCTTCACCCACCCGTAGAAAGTGGGCCCGTCCACTATGATGCCTCCGCAGTATTTGCCTCTGGAGCGCTGTCCTATCAATTCTATGTCCATATAAGGAAGGAGGCCGCAGATGGTGGATTCAGAGGCCGATGCGGTGCCGTAGGACATTATTACGTAGAGCTTGCTGATGTCCGGATTCGCGCCGGCAGTGGATACTTCCATCTTGCGCCCTTCGTCTTCGTAGTTGAAGGAGGTGGCGAACTTGATCACTTCCTCTCCCCAGGATTCCGTGAGTTTGTCGTTATAGACATCCCTTTCGAATACGCTGCCGGCCACCACTTCCTTCTTGGGGACTATCATGGATGCCAGGACCTCGGCGGTGCGGGTGTAACCGCCGCCGTTGTAGCGGAGGTCCAGCACCAGCTCGCTGATGCCGACGGCAGTGAATTCCTTGAAAACCTGAATCAGGTCCGGAATGGCCTTCAGAGTATATGAAGTGAAATGCAGATACCCTATCTTGCGCCCGTCCTTCTCGATGATCTTGTGCAGATGGACGGGGTCCAGGTACATCTCTTTCGCAGTCAGCTGCCTGGTGCCGCCGTCCCGCATGGAGAGTTTGCAGGGGGTTCCGCTTTCGAGCGAAGACTCTATCAGATTCTGGTAGTTGGAGACGGTGATGGGCTGGTCGTTGATGGCCACTATGATGTCCCCGCGTTTCAGGCCCGCCGCTTCGGCAGGGCTGCCCTTGTAGGTGTAGGTAACCACCAGATTCACGTTTTTCTTGTCTTCGGAGGCATAGTAGAGGGCGTACTCCAAACCGGAAGATTTGGTGTTGCCGGTCACCGTGCCCTGGAAGCCGGCATAATCGTCCACCATCTGGCTCCACTTATCGATATCGTTGCCGGAAGCATCCTTATAGCGGATTTCCTTGACTTTGGCAACAGGATCCGAGTCTGCGTGCCAGGATTCGATGCCCGATGCGATTTCTTTGTTCCACAGATAATACGACGACATCATGCTGGCGCCGAACTGATTCACGAAATAGAGCTCCTGCTCTTCGTCTTTCAGGGACTCCCACGGTTCGCTCTGCTTGAAACAACCCGTCATCAACAGGCAGAACAGCGCAGAAAAAAGAAACAATTTTTTCATCAAGCAAATATAACACTTTTTGGCGAGCTATTACCATCGCTGAATATCTTCTTGAAAGCAGAGATGTTGTTCTGCTCGTAGAAGATGAGCATGGCGATGTCGAGTTTCGAAGCAAGGGCCTTCCTTTGAATCCCGTACTGCCTAGAAGGCACTGTAAAGTAACAGCGTGAAGGGAAAAAGTGGGACGGAAAGTGGGACGGAAACAAAAAACCCGCTGAAATCAGCGGGTTTTTTGTGGTGCTGGGAAGAATCGAACTGCCGACACATGGATTTTCAGTCCATTGCTCTACCATCTGAGCTACAGCACCTTTTCGGGTTTGGGATTGCAAAGATAGATAAAAATGCGGAAGTCGCAAAAATTTTTTCATCTTTCTTGGCTTTGTTGCATTTTAAATCAATAATTGTTATTATTGCATTTGGTTTAATGCATATTAACAACCACTAAAATATAATTCTTTATGAAAAAGATTCTTGCATTTGCACTTTGCGGAGCACTCATCTTCTCGAGCTGCTCAAGTATGAACAAGGCCGGTAAGGGCACCCTTTGGGGAGCAG
>CAMJJO010000088.1 GCA_946406095.1 uncultured Bacteroidales bacterium
GGACGGATGTCCAGGGGGATGTGCTTTTCCAAGTCCAGTTCCACGGCGCGTGGAGTGGTGCCGCGGCTGAGCCCGAGCCGCCTTGCTACACGGAAAACATGGGTGTCGACCGCTATTACCGGTTCGTTGTAAAGAATCGATGCTACGACGTTTGCAGTCTTCCGCCCCGCTCCGGGAAGCTTCATGAGATTGTCTACGTCGGACGGAATCTTCCCGTCGAAATCAGCTATCACCTTTCGGGCCATGGCGGCCAGGTTCCGTGCCTTGTTGTTGGGGTAGGAGACGGATTTGATGTAGGGGTAGATATCTTCTTCGGTGGCTTTTGACAACGCTTCCACCGTGGGATAGGCGGCAAAGAGCGCGGGGGTGACCAGATTCACCCTTTTGTCCGTGCACTGTGCGGAAAGGATGACCGAGACGAGGAGTTCGTAGTCGCTGCCGAAATGCAGCTCGGACTCTGCGACCGGCACATTGTTCCGGAAGTAGTCCAGTACGGCTCCGTATCTTTCTTTGAGGGTCATTGCTCAGTGCAGCTTTCGTCCTGGCAGACGAAAACCCTGCCGGGATAGCGTTCCACTATGCTCTTGTCGTGGGTGACCATTATGAGGGTGGTCCCGTTTTCCTTGTTGAGCTTGTTGAGAAGCTGGAGGATATCTTCGGTGGTCTCTTCGTCGAGGTTGCCGGTCGGCTCGTCCGCCAGTATAAGCTCCGGACTGTTCAGCAGAGCCCGTGCTATGGCTATCCTCTGCTGTTCGCCGCCGGAAAGCTGGTGGGGCATTTTGTGGGCCTTGGTGCTCATTCCGGTCGCTTCCAGCACTTCGTCGATGCGCTCGTCGGCTTTCTTGCGGTCTTTCCATCCGGTTGCCTTGAGGATGAAGTCCAGATTTTCCCATACGCTGCGGTCCATCAGCAGGCGGAAATCCTGGAACACCACGCCCAGTTTCCGGCGGAGTTTGGGAATGTCCCGCTGCCTGAGCGTCTTCAGGTTGAATCCACATGCTTCCGCTTCTCCTGCGCCAATGCGGTTTTCGGCTGTAATCGTGCGTATGATCGAGGTTTTACCACTTCCGACTTTGCCGAGAATATAGACGAGATCGCCGGCTGAAACTTCCAGATTCAGGCCGTGGACGACTACATTGTCGCCGGCAAGGATATCTGCGTTGCGAAAAGAGATAAGAGTCATATGCAAATATACATTTTATTTGTTTCAAATAGGTAAAAATTGCGGAAAAATGATTATATTTGAAGATTAGAAAATACTTCATTTATGAGACATAATAATTTGCTTGCCATTCCGGCAGCCGTAATACTGTTTTTCACGCCCGTGCGCGCGGGTGCGCAAGGGCCTGCAGCGTCCTTCCAGGATGCTGTAAACCTCTATCAGAGCGGCTTGTACGAGAAGGCAAGGACGGTTTTCGAGTCGCTGGGGGATCCTATGTCCAGGGCTTATGCCGTGCTTTGCGCCATCAAGGCCGACGATGCCGACTATGCCCGCCTCTACGCCGAGTACAACGACGAGTTCCCCGAGTCCGTCCTGGGGAACAGGATAAGGTATGAATATGCCTCCAGCCTTTTTGCAAAAGAAGACTATGCCGCAGCTGCCGCGATGTTCTCTCAGGTGAGCGAAACCAGGCTGGATCCCTCGGATCTTCTGAACCTGAATTTCCGCCGTGGATACTGCGCCTATGCCAACGGGCGTTACGACGATGCGGTTTATTATCTGCTCAAGGTTGAGTCCGCTCCCAAGAGCAGCCTGACTTCTCCCTCCCGCTACCATTTGGGATATATTGCTTACAACGGAGGGCAGTTCGACGTGGCAGAGAAGTGGTTCCGCCTTATCGAGTCGGATGAGCGCTTCCGTGCTCTGGCTCAATACTATATCCTCGAATGCCGTTTCAACAAGAAAGACTACGACTACATCGTGGACAACGGCCCGGCGCTGATGGAGCAGGCTCCCGAGGAGCGTAAGGCCAGGCTCGCTCGCATCATCTCCGAATCCTATCTTGTGAAAGGGGACAAGAACAAGGCGCTTGCCTACTATATGCTGGAAGGGGACAAGGACGGCCAGTCCCGTTCGGACCTCTACCACGCCGGCTCCGTGATGTATGCCGTGCAGGACTACAAGGGCGCTATCGAGAAGTTCTCGAAGATGGAGAACCGCATCGACTCCCTCGGCCAGGTGGCCAACTATCAGCTGGCTTATTCCTACATACGCACCGGCAACAAGGTGGCCGCTTCCGATTCCTTCAAGGATGCTTCCCAGGCCGGTTTCGATCCCAAGATCCAGGAGGATGCCTGGTTCAATTACGCGAAACTTGCCTTCGACCTCAATTCAGATATGTCCGTTTTCGGTGGATACCTTCAGCAGTACCCCGAAACCGAGCGCAGGGAGCAGATCTACAACTATCTTGCAATCGCCGCCTTGAATGCGAAGGACTATGCAGCCGCAATCGAGGCATACTCCAATATCGAGGAACTGAACGAGGAGCAGCTGGGCAACTATCTCAAGGCCAACTACCTCCGCGCCAGCCAGCTGGCTGCCGGTGGTGCCTGGACCGATGCCGTGCCCTATTTCCGCTCCGCATCTTTCAATCTCCCCAAGAACGACCGTTATGCGCAGCTCGCCCGCTATTGGCTGGCGGAATCCCTCTTCAACAGCGGGAACTATGCCGATGCCGGGGAGATCTACGAGGAACTCTACAACATATCCGCCCTCTACGGCCGCAAGGAGGGGAGGATGCTTACCTACAATCTGGGTTATTCGTATTACAACCAGACCAAGTATGAGTCCGCCGCCCGCTGGCTGGACCAGTACCTGGACAGCGGAGACCCCGAGGCCCGCAAGGATGCTCTCGTGCGCAGGGCCGACTGCGACTTTGCCCGCCACAACTACAAGGGCGCTGTCTCGGCCTACCAGAAGGTCCTGGACAATTACTACGACGTCAACGACATCTATCCATACTATCAGCAGGCGATTGCCTACGGCCTCTTCGGGAAGAAGAAAGAGAAAGTGGACGTGCTTTCGCGCGTGACCAAGGCTTCCGCCGATTCTCCTATGTATTCAGAGGCCATGTATGAGTTGGGCCGCGCATATATGGAGACCGAGGACAATGAGCAGGCCGTGAAGACTTTCGGCACGCTCCAGACCACCACCTCCGACGCCACCTTCGCCGCACGTGCCCTGATTGGCAGCGGCATGGCATACCGCAACATGAAAGACTACGAACATGCTCTCACGAACTACAAGCAGGTCGTGGATCTTCTTCCCCAGAGCGAGTATGCGGAAGAGGCCCTGATGGCCATCAATTCCATTTATCAGACAACCAACGAGCCGGAGAAGTTCCTGGATTACATGCAGTCCCGCAATCTCTCCGTCGGCAAGACCCCCAAGGAAAGGGAGAACATCTTCTTCAACACCGCCGAGCAGATATATCTATCCGGAGGCTACGACCGGGCGGTCAATTCTTTCCAGAAGTATCTGAAGGATTATCCCGAGGGAGAAAAGAGGGGAGACGCCTGGTTCTACCTGGCAGATTCCTATCGCTGCCTTTCCGAGAAAGAGAAAGCCTGCGCGGCATTCAAGCTTGCTGTCGCCGATCTTAAGGAAGGCTCCTTTGCCGAGACATCGGCATACAACTACGCCAAGCTCTCTTACGAGATGCAGCACTTCACTGATGCCTACGAAGGCTTCTGCATGCTGCTGGACATAGCCAAGATGGAAGAGAACAAATCGGCCGCGAGGCTGGGCAAGATGCGTTCCGCCTACCAGGCGCGCAACTTCGACGATGCCATCGCCGCAGCGAGGGATCTCATCTCCAACAGCCCTTCTCCCGCAGAGCAGAGGGAGGGATGGTTCACCGAGGCCAGGTCCCTGCTTGCCACCAGCCATCGTGACGAGGCTTACCTTTTCTTCCGCAAGCTTGCCGAACAGCAGCCATCCACTCCTGAAGGTGCCGAGTCTTACTACATGGTGGTCCGGGATCTCTGCGATTCCGGGGAATTCGCCAAACTCGAAGATAAAGTTTACGAGTTCGCCTCCAAGTGCGGGGATCAGTCCTACTGGCTGGCCAAGTGCTACATCGTTCTCGGCGATGGCTTCCGTGAGCAGGGCAAGACGGCCCAGGCAAAAGCTACATGGGAGAGCATCCGCGACGGGTACACTCCCTATGGTGATGGCGACGACATCATCGAATCCGTTAATCAGAGAATTGCTGCCTTATGAAATATATAGCCACATTCTTTTCGGCGGCCGCACTGCTTATGGCAGCACCGGCAATCGCACAGAACCTGAATCCGCAGGTGCAGGTCACGAACGATTACAATGCTGATCTTGGAAAATCGGGCAAACAGTCCGTGCCTCTGGAGGTGCCGGATTCTCTGAGCAGTTTCCGCACATCCGTCAGCTACAACGTGTTCGCAACCCCTTATAAAGGTTCTTATGAATTCGTTCCCTACGAGATCAGCGTGACTCCCCAGAAGCCGGCATCGGATAACAGCGTCTTCTACCTCAGGGCCGGTGCCGGCTACAGTTTCCATCCGGAACTGACTGCGATATGGAATCCTCTTCAGGACGTGAAGCAGCATTCCCTTACCGTTTTCGAGCGTGCCGGGGGTTATGCCGGCAGGTATGCGTCGCTGGATGCCCGTCCGGATTATTCCGGGCACGACCTTTCCGAAAAGGTGGGTATCGAGGGCCGTTGGTTCGCCAACTCCTTCACCCTTGGCTACGGGCTTGATTATCAGGGGATTTATACAGGAGATTTTGCGGGGAACGTCAATTTCAACGATTTCACTCTCAGAGGGAAACTCCGTTCGGACACCGATTCCAAGATAATATACAACCTGGACGTTGAGGTGAATCAGGCCTTCGACAGGCAGGTTTCCCAGACCGGGGTCAGGGCCGAAGGCGGTTTCTTCCCCAACTGGGTGCTTCCTTTCGAACTCCGCCTGGACTTCTCGATCGATTCGGATTTCTATGAGAACGGCGGTTTCGACAACGTATTCGTCGCCCAGATATCTCCCAAGGCGCTGTTCGACTGGTCGCCGATAAGGCTTTCCGCCGGTGTGAGCATCAGCCCCGCCAGCGACATTCAGTGGATTTATCCGGACGTCAACATAACCGCAGACCTCCTGGACGGCACCCTTCAGGCTTACGCTTATGCCAAGGGCGGACAGTTCGCAAGGAGCTACACGGATCTGAAGTTTGCGGACCACTGGTTCAATGCCTCATATACCAATGTGATGAAGCCTACCATGGAGCGTCTCAACGCCGGTCTGGGCTTTAGGGGCAGTGCGTTCAAGTATCTGCAGTTCGACATCCGCGGAGGATGGGCATCTTTTTCCGACGCCCCCATGCATTCCTACACTGTGGACGCGCTTGACGCCACGCTCAGGAACTGCGGGATCGTCTATGCGGACTACAATGCCGTATATGCCGATGCGGATGCCCACTGGAAGTCTTCCAGACTCAATGTGGATGCATCCCTTCAGTACAGGCATACCAATATAGTTCCCAACGCAAATTATCTCGATCTGCCGGAATTCGCCGGCCGCATCGATATAATGTACAATTGGAACTCCCGTATCTTCGCCGGCGTCAACTGCAGCGGCCAGACCATGATGGATTCATCCGTCGATCCGGTGCCTGCATTCATCGACCTGGGCCTGAAAGGGGAGTATCTTTTCAACAAGCGTTTCGGCGCCTGGGCGAATGTGGGGAACATCCTGAACAACAAGATAGCTCTGTCGCCCCTGCATATCCGGAAAGGCATATATGTCACTGCCGGCGTCAGCATCAATTTGAGATAATCAATAAAAGATAATATAAGCAATATGATTGAAAATGAAGAGATGAAGGTTGCTGAAGAACAGTATTCAGCTAACAGTATCCAGGTCCTGGAAGGCCTCGAGGCCGTGCGCAAGCGCCCGTCGATGTATATCGGCGACATTTCCGAGAGGGGTCTTCACCACCTGGTCTATGAGGTTGTGGACAACAGTATCGACGAGGCGATGGGCGGCTTCTGCGACACCATCGACGTGCAGATCCTCGAAGATAACTCCATAAGGGTGCAGGACAACGGACGAGGCATCCCTACCGGCATGCACGAGAAGGAGCATCGCTCCGCCCTCGAGGTCGTGCTCACCGTGCTCCATGCCGGCGGAAAGTTCAGCAAGAACAACTACAAGGTTTCCGGCGGTCTTCACGGCGTCGGCGTTTCCTGCGTGAACGCGCTGTCGGATCTGCTTATCGCGGAAGTTCACCGCGAGGGCAAGATCTTCGTGCAGAAGTATTCGAAGGGAAAGCCCATCACAGAAGTGGAGGTGGTAGGAGAGTGCGGCCCGGACGAGCATGGCACCATCATCACCTTCCATCCGGATCCCACCATCTTCGTGCAGACCACGGTCTATAAGTACGATACACTTGCAGCGCGTCTCCGCGAACTTGCGTTCCTGAACCGCGGCATCAAGATCACCCTCACCGACAAGCGCACCCTGGTGGATGAATTCGTGCAGGATGAGGCTGGCGAGAGCAAGGCCACCGGCAAGCAGGTGTTCAAGTCCGAGGTGTTCTATTCCGAGGAAGGCCTCAAGGAATTCATCGACTACCTCGATGCCGGCGCATCCAAGCTCATCCCTGAGCCCGTCTGCGTCTCATCAGACAAGATCATCCCTATCGACATCGCTCTCCAGTATAATACCGGTTACTCCGAGAAGATATATTCCTATGTGAACAATATCAACACCATCGAGGGTGGCACGCATCTTCAGGGTTTCAAGATGGGTCTCAGCCGCGCCCTGAAAAACTATGCAGACAAGAACAAGCTTCTGGAGAAAGCAAAGGTGGAGCTTGCCCCCGAGGATTTCCGTGAAGGTCTTACCGCCGTCATTTCCGTGAAGGTGGCCGAGCCTCAGTTTGAAGGCCAGACCAAGACCAAGCTCGGCAACACCGAGGTGACCTCCGCAGTGTCGCAGGCAACGGCGGCAGCCATGGACATCTATCTCGAAGAGAATCCCAAGCTTGCAAAGACCATCATCGACAAGATCGTGCTCGCCGCTACAGCACGTGCAGCAGCCCGCAAGGCCCGCGAAATGGTGCAGCGCAAGACCGTCATGACTGGCGCAGGCCTCCCCGGCAAACTTGCCGACTGCTCCGAGAACGATCCCGAGAAGTGCGA
>CAMJJO010000089.1 GCA_946406095.1 uncultured Bacteroidales bacterium
AGATTTGCAGGAGATTCCGGTGACGGCATGCAGCTCACCGGGTCTCTTTTTGCAGATATGTCCGCCATCTACGGCAATCAACTTTCAACTTTCCCGGACTATCCTGCGGAAATCCGCGCCCCTCAAGGCACGGTTTCGGGGGTGTCCGGTTTTCAGGTTCATATAGGCAGCGAAGATGTCAGCACTCCGGGCGATTTCTGTGATCTGCTGGTCGCGATGAATCCCGCCGCCCTTATGGCAAACGCAAAATGGTGCAAGCGCACCGCAATGATCCTGGTAGACTCGGATGCTTTCGACGAGCCCGGCCTGCGCAAGGCAGGCTTCAAGACAGACAATCCTTTCGAGGAACTGGGAGTAGAGGACAGGGTGCTCATAGTAGCCCCCATCACGGGACTTACCGAACTGAGCCTCAAAGACAGTGGAATGGATACCAAGGCTATACGCAAGTGCAAGAACATGTTCACTTTGGGTATGGCCTGTTTCATTTACGACCGTCCCCTGGACTATATCTACACCTATCTCGAGAAGAAGTTCGCGAAGAAGCATCCCGAGGTGATCGAGCCCAACAAGAAGGTGCTGAAGGACGGTTTCAATTATGCTGCAAACATGCAGATGATAGCCAATACCTATCATATAGAGCCTGCTCACCCGAAGAAGGGCCGCTACCGCAACATCACCGGCAACCAGGCGACTGCCTGGGGACTGCTGGCAGCATCCGAGAAGAGCGGACTGCCGCTTTTCTGCGGTTCGTATCCTATCACGCCCGCAACCAATATCCTGGAAGAACTCGCCATACATAAGAGCCTGGGAGCCAAGACTTTGCAGGCAGAAGACGAGATCGCCGGCATCTGCACCGCGATCGGCGCAGCGTATGCCGGGAATCTGGCGGTAACAACCACTTCCGGCCCCGGCCTTTCACTCAAGAGCGAGGCCCTCGGACTGGCGGTAATGGCGGAGCTTCCCCTGGTCGTGGTCGACGTGCAGCGTGCCGGCCCTTCCACCGGCATCCCCACCAAGACGGAACAGACCGACCTGAACCAGGCCCTTTATGGCCGTAATGGCGAATGCCCCATCCCCGTGGTTGCCGCGCATTCTCCTTCCAATTGCTTCGACACCGCTTTCAACGCGGCAAAGATAGCGCTGGAGCACATGACCCCCGTGATGATGCTTTCCGAGGGGTTCCTTGGCAACGGAAGCGAGCCCTGGCTGATTCCTGCGATGAAGGATTATCCTGCAATCAAGCCCCCGTTCGCAACCAGTCTGCCGGAAGACGGCAAGTTCAAGCCCTTCGAGCGCGATCCCGAAACTCTGGTGCGCAAGTGGGCCATCCCCGGGCAGAAGGGCTTCGAGCATCGTGTGGGAGGCCTGGAGAAGAATCACAATGGAGTGCTTTCTTCCGATCCGGCAAATCATGCGCTGATGGTCGCCGAACGCGAAGCCAAGGTTCAGAAGATTGCGGACTTCATCCCCGAACTCCAGCTGGACGGCCCCGCAAAGGGCAAACTGCTGGTGGTCGGCTGGGGCGGAACCTACGGCCACATCCTCTCCGCGGTCAACGAGGCGAGGGCGGAAGGCCTGGAAGTGTCCCGCGTGCATTTCGACTACATCTATCCCGTTCCCCGCAATACCGGCGCGATCCTTTCCGGTTTCGAAAAGGTGCTGGTGTGCGAGCTCAACAGCGGGCAGTTCGCGAATTACCTGCTCGGGCTCTTCCCGGACAGCAAGATACTCAAGTTCAACAAGGTCCAGGGACAGCCGTTCCTCGTGAGCGAGCTGCTGGGCGCAATCAAGGAGGCACTCTAGTATGGCAACACTTTCTTTCAAAGATTTCAAATCCGATCAGGAAGTCCGCTGGTGCCCCGGCTGCGGCGATCACGCCGTTCTGGCAGCTCTCCAGCGTGCTCTCCCCAAGGTGAGTTCCGCGTTGAACTATGAGAAGGAACGCTACGTGGTGGTGTCCGGCATCGGATGCTCCTCGCGCCTTCCTTACTATATGGACACCTACGGGTTCCACAGCATCCATGGCCGTGCAACTGCCATTTCCACCGGCATCAAGGTCGCAAATCCCTGGCTTACCGTATGGCAGGCCTGCGGCGATGGCGACGCTCTGGCAATCGGCGGCAACCATTTCATCCACGCCATCCGGCGCAACATCGACATCAATATCATCCTCTTCAATAACCAGATCTACGGCCTCACCAAGGGGCAGTATTCTCCCACTTCGAAGTTCGGGGCCATCACCAAGACATCCCCCTACGGCACCGTGGAGCACCCCTTCAATCCCGGCAGCCTGGTGCTCGGCGCAAAGGGAACCTTCTTTGCCCGCAGCCTGGACGTGGAGTTGAAGCTCAATGAGGAGATAATGACGGCTGCGGCACTCCACGACGGTGCTTCGGTGATGGAAATGCTCACCAACTGCGTCATCTTCAACGACGGCGCGCACAAGAGCATCTCCGATCCCGCCACCCGCGCAGACCGCACCATCACCCTCCGCCACGGCGAGAAGATGATCTTCGGCAAAGACCGCAACAAGGGCCTGGTGCTCGACGGCCTCGGGCTGAAGGTGGTCACCATCGGAGAGGACGGTTACACCGAGGACGATATCCTGGTGCACGACGCCCATTGCGAGAATGCCGGCATCCACATGATGCTTGCCGAAATGAAATATCCTGATTTCCCTGTCGCCCTCGGCGTCATCAGGGACGTGAAAGACGTTACCTACGACGACGGCGTGCGCGATCAGGTGAAAGATGTGATGCTCAAATCGAAAATCCACTGCGTGGACGACCTGCTGAACAGCGGTTCCACCTGGGAAGTGAAATAATAACCAACCTATAATTATCTAACACAAAAATGAAAACGTCAGAAATAATGGCGATGCTCCAGGCAAAACATCCTGGAGAAAGCGAGTACCTCCAGGCAGTTCAGGAAGTGCTCGAGAGTATTGAAGAAGTTTACAATCAGCATCCCGAATTCGAAAAGGCGAAGATCGTGGAGAGGATGGTCGAACCGGACCGCATCTTCACTTTCCGCGTCACTTGGGTAGACGACAAGGGCGAGGTTCAGAGCAACCTCGGATACCGTGTGCAGTTCAACAGCGCGATCGGTCCCTATAAGGGAGGCCTCCGCTTCCACAAGGCGGTCACTCCTTCCATGCTGAAGTTCCTCGGCTTCGAGCAGACCTTCAAGAATGCCCTCACAACCCTCCCTATGGGCGGTGCAAAGGGCGGTTCGGACTTCGATCCCGTGGGCAAGAGCGATGCCGAGATCATGCGTTTCTGCCAGGCCTTCATGCTTGAGCTTTGGCGCTGCATCGGCCCCGATCAGGATATCCCCGCAGGTGACGTGGGTGTCGGCGGCCGCGAAATCGGCTTCCTGAACGGAATGTACCAGAAACTCGCACGCGAGTATCATACCGGAGTTCTCACCGGAAAGGGTATGACCTGGGGAGGATCCATCCTCCGCCCCGAGGCAACCGGTTTCGGCGCACTCTACTTCACCCAGCACCTCCTCCACAAGGCCGGCAAGGACATCAAGGGCAAGAAAGTTGCTATCTCCGGCTTCGGCAACGTCGCCTGGGGAGCAGTCAAGAAGGCTACCCAGCTCGGTGCGAAGGTGGTCGCCATCTCCGGCCCCGACGGCGTGTGCATCGTTCCCGACGGAATGACTCCCGAGATGAACGACTACATGCTCGACATGCGCGCTTCCAACCGCAACAAGGTCGAGGATATGGCAGTCAAGTTCCCCGGCAAGACCCAGTTCGTGGCCGGCAAGAAGGCTTGGAGCGTGCCTTGCGACATCGCCCTGCCTTGCGCATTCCAGAACGAGCTTTCCGAGGATGATGCCAAGGAACTCAAGGCAAACGGTTGCTGGTGCTGCTGCGAGGTGTCCAATATGGGATGCCAGCCCGGCGCAATCCATTTCTTCCAGAATAACGGAATTCTCTTTGCTCCCGGCAAGGCTGTGAACGCCGGTGGCGTTGCCACTTCCGGTCTGGAGATGACCCAGAATGCCGCTCACCTCAGCTGGAGCGCCCAGGAAGTGGACGACAGGCTCCACACCATCATGGAGAGCATCCACGAGCAGTGCGTGAAATTCGGCACCCGCGCCGATGGCAGCGTCGACTATGTGAAGGGCGCCAACATCGCCGGTTTCATGAAGGTCGCGCAGGCAATGCTTGAGCAGGGGATTATCTAGTCCTCTGTTCGCAGGAACAGATTTTGCAGCCAGCAGGGATTGTCATGAGAAAGACAGTGATCATATCCCTGCTGGCTTTATTGTGCGCTGTTCCGATGCGCGCCCAGCAAGTCTACAATATGGATTTCGACGATTGGAGCAAGGAATCCGGCACCTGGTATGCGCGGATGAAAGATGCTCCGGCGTCGAAGCGGGTCTGGGATTCCGCGAATCCTGGGCTCAGCACGCTGGGAGTCAATGGCACCACGCCCGAATATAAGCACGTGGCTGTGGCGGGAGAGGGGAAGGCGGCAGCCAAGATTGAGAGCAAAAAAGTGTTGTGGGCCTTCGTTGCCGGCAATCTTTTCACCGGTAAGTTCAATAGAGTGGTGGAACTTTCGGGCGCCGACCTGAACTTCGGCATCCCGTTCTCCGGCCGCCCCAAGAGCCTTTCCGGCTATGTCCACTACATCCCGAAGACGGTCAACTACGCCAAGGAACCCTATCTCTACATGAAAGGAAAGATGGATTATGGCCGCATAGAAGTGCTTCTGATGGATATGGACAAGCCTTATCACATTATCACCAACAAAGAAGAGTTCTTCGATACTGCCACCGATCCACGCGTGATCGGCAGGGCGGTGATGGAACTTACAAAAGATACCGGAGGCTACATCCATTTCGACATCCCCTTCAAATACAGGAATGCCAAGACGCCCAAATATGTGATTATAGTCATCACCCCCAGTTGGTTCGGCTCCTGGTTCACCGGAGGCAGCGGCAGCACCGTGTATGTGGATGAATTCAAATTCAATTACTAAACTATGAAGATCCTTTTTGTCGTCAACAATTACTACGCATCGGGTAACGGGCTGTCGGCATCTGCCCGGCGTACGGTTCAGTATCTGCGGGAGGCCGGGCAGGAAGTCCGAGTGCTTTCCGGCAGGAACCACGAGGCGGAAACGCCCCAGCCGGACTATGTGCTGGGCGATTTTCATGTGCCTGTTTTCGACGGTCTGGTGCAGTCCAATGGCTACAAATTCGCCCGAACGGATATACTCACTATCAGGAAGGCGGTCAAATGGGCCGATGTCGTGCATCTCGAGGAACCCTTCATCATCCAGATGGTTACGGCGCGTATAGCCAAACTGCACGGCGTGCCATGCACGGCCACCTATCATCTGCATCCGGAGAACCTCTTCTGCGCCATTAACCTCGGAGAATGGAAGTTCTTGAACGAGAACATGTTACGCGCATGGCGCGACCTTGTTTTCGACCATTGCTCCGACATTCAGTGCCCCACCGAAAACGTTATGGAGCGTCTGCAGAAGTTTGGATTCAAGGCCCGGTTACATCTGATCTCCAACGGCATTATTCCGGACACAAACATCCGTCCGGCAGCAAAGGCGCAGGATCCTTCCAAACCCTTCCTTGTGGTCTGCATCGGTCGTCTTTCTGTAGAGAAGGACCAGCCCACGCTTCTGGAAGCGATGAAGTACTCCAAATACGCCGATCGCATCCAGCTTTACTTCGCGGGTCGTGGCCCGGAGGCAGATGCCATAGAAGAAAAAGCTCACAAGTTATATGAAGACGGTATCGTGAAATACGACCCCATCTTCCGTTTCCACGACCGCGAAGGGCTCCGGGAACTGGCTGCCAAGGCAGACCTGTACATTCACTGCGCAACTGTGGAAGTGGAGGGATTATCGGCCCTGGAGGCGCTTCAGCAGGGTGTTGTGCCGGTGATTGCCAAGGGAGAACTCACCGCAACCTCTCAGTTCGCGCTCGATGAGCACAGTCTCTTCCCGGCCAGGGACCCTAAGGAACTGGCCGCCTGCATCGACTACTGGCTGGATAACCCGACGGAAAGGCAGGAAATGGGAGAGCGCTACGCGGAATCTACCGAAGACTACGACATACACAAATCGATAGCCGCTCTGATTGATATGTTCCAATCGGCCGTAAATCGGAAATAATTTGTTAACTTTGTGCCGCTTTCTAGGAAAGCGGTTTTTTTTTTGACGTGTATAATTAATCTTAATATGGCTGACAAGAAATTCAATGTCAAGTATTGCGTGCTTCTGCCGATCGTGCTCATAGCCACAATATTTCTCGTGGCAGTGCCCGTGTCTTTCTTCGGCATCGACGCTCTCACGGTCACCCAGCAGCGCGTGATTGCACTCTTCGTGTTCGCCGCCCTGATGTGGATCTTCGAGATCATCCCCAACTGGACCACTTCACTGCTGGTTATCGTCATCGCTCTGCTCACAGTTTCCGACAAGGGACTGGGCTTCCTCTGCAAGCCTGAATTCGGCCAGCTGGTCGGCTTCAAGAGCATCATGGCTTCGTTTGCAGATCCTGTTGTCATGCTCTTCCTGGGCGGCTTCGTGCTGGCCATAATGGCAGAGAAATACGGCCTCGACGTCACTATGGGCCGCGCTCTCCTTGGCCTCTTCGGCACCAAGCCCAAATGGGTCCTGTTGGGATTCCTGGTGGTGATTTCCGTGTTCTCGATGTTTATGAGCAACACCGCCACCGCCGCCATGATGCTGGCTTTCCTGGCACCTGTGCTCGGCACTCTCCCCGCCGACGATAAAGGCAAGATCGGCCTGGCCCTGTCCATTCCCGTGGCTGCCAACATCGGTGGCATAGGCACCCCCATCGGCACTCCTCCCAACGCCACTGCGGTAAAGTTCCTCGCAGAGTCCGGCGTAGAAGTTCCTTTCATGCAGTGGATGATCCACATGATTCCCTATGTGGCCATCATGATCCTCCTCGCATGGTTGCTCCTTCAGTTCTTCTTCCCCTTCAAGGCAAAGAAACTGGTTCTGGAGATCCC
>CAMJJO010000090.1 GCA_946406095.1 uncultured Bacteroidales bacterium
AGGATGTTGTCTTCGATGGCGGTGTGGGAGTCGAGGTCGCTCTGCAGGGCGAAGATGTAATTGAGCAGCCGCACGCGCAGGCGGTCGTCGCATGTTGCAGGCAAGCTCTTGAGAATCAGGTTCTTGAGGTCGGAAAGTTTCTCTTCTATATTGGAGTGGTTCTCCTCGAAGCGGTCGATGCTGTAGTGAGGGTCGCGCTTGCCGAGCAAGAGTTTCTGCACATAGGGAATGACCTCTCCTTCCTCATAGGCGAAGTGCTTCTCCAGCTCCGCCTTGTACTCCGCGAAAAACTGCCAGATCACCTTCTTCTGAGTGTCCGAGCAGGGCTTGATGAGGTCCTCGATGGTGGATGCCAGCAGCACCAGGGCATTGCTCATGTAGTAGTCGTGGCTCTGGTGGAGGTAGCGGAGGATGTCGTCGATATGCCCGTCGCGCAGTATCTCCTCGGAGGGCTCATGGTCCTTGTGGGTATAGACGTTGCAGATGAGGAGGAAGGTGTCGGTATCCAGATGGTTCTTCTCGCAGATGTCCCGCACTGTCTTCTCTCCGAATCCCCCTTCGATTCCGAATCGTGTGAGCACCGCCAGAAGATGGTAATTGACCTCTATGAGGTCAGCCATTTTCATGTTGCCGTGGAGTGGTTTCATGGGTACAAAGATAACTATTTAATGGTTATATTTGCACACCGACACCCATAAAGCCATGGCTTCTTCCGAGCAAGAAAAACAGGAATTCGAAGTTTTGTATTGCCGATACGCTCCGGTTGTGGAGCGTTTCGCCATGGCGCTCGTGAAGGATGCTTCGGTGGCCGAGGATATCTGCCAGAATGTTTTCCTGAATCTTTGGAACCGCCGGCGGAATCTGCCCGGGAAAGACAATATCAGCGCATACCTTTTTGCCTCCACACGCAATGCCGTGGCGGATTGGTTCCGGCGCTATGCGAAGATACGCACGCTGGAGCTGGGGGATGTGGATGCGGTGGTGGAGTTCGCCGGGGGGCTGGACACTGAAAGGCTGCTGGCCGAGGTGAACGCCTGCCTGGCGGGGATGCCCCCGAAGCGGCGGGAGGTGTTCCTGATGAGCCGCCTGCATGGTCTTTCCAATGCTGAGATTGCTTCGGTGATGGGCTTGGGAGAGAAGGCGGTGGAGTATCACATGACCCGGGCGTTGAAAGATTTGCGAAAAAAGCTGTCTGGCATTTAGGGTTGGCCGCGAAACGTGCGTCTTTAAAGGTGAATATGAAAAAAGACGCACTGAAAGATCTTTGGGATGGCCTGGAAAAGACCACGGCTCCCGATACTTCCGAAATACGCAAAAAGAAGGTTGCTGCGCTGATGGGTGGAGTGGCTGGCGATGGCCTGAGGCCGGCATCCGCGCCGTTTGCCACGCTGACCACCGCGACCGGGGCTCTGTCCGGACTGGCCCGACGGGTTCTTCGCCCTGTCGTGTGGGCGCCCCTCGCAGCCGCGGCTTGCATCGCCGCGGTACTTCTCCTCCGCACCCCCACTCAGCCCACGCCCGATGATTCGCCCGCCAAGGTCGCTCCGGCCCTCCTTGCTGACGGTTCGCCGGTCGAATTTGTTCCGAAAAACGGCCTGAATCCGGAACAAACCCTGATTTCCGAGGCATTTGTTCCGGAAAACACCGAAATTTCGGAACAAATCGCCCGTTCAGCGGGGAACACCGTGCTGGGCGCTATGCACAATCCGCGCGTTGCCAGTCCGACTGAAGGAGTCGTGGTCAAAAACGCCCCGATTTGTGCACGAACCCCCGAAAACACCACCCCTTGTGATCAAAAAGACCGCGTTTTGACCACGACCCCCGCCGAAACCACCCCCGTCCCCGCACCCGCCACTGCCCCCGAACCTGCCGGAACAGAACCTGCCATTGAGCCAAGCCCGGATCCGTGGAAAGCCATGGAAGAGGAAGACCGGCAGTCAGCGAAGAGGCTTGCCCGCAAACGTCGTGCTTCAATCGCTGTTTTCGGTGCCGGCGGTGCCCTGTCGCAGGCGAAGGGTCCGATCCATAAGTCTAATACTGTTGCAGTAAATAATGATATGGCGTACAGTGGCCCAGGATCCTACGGGGATTTAGGTGGCGAGGCGGCGAGCAATCTGCCGAGCAATCCGCCGAGCAATCCGGCGAGCAATCCGGAGAGCAATCCGTTGGGAGAAAGAGCGACACATGACCTTCCACTGAATTTCGGAATTTCGCTGCGCATACCCGTCGCCCCCAGGCTCTCTCTGGAAAGTGGAATCACATATGGTTTCCTTCATTCTACGGCGGGTAACCTGCACTACCTTGGCGTGCCTCTATATCTGCAATGCGATGTTTTCCGCGGGCAGCACGCCGGCGTGTATGTCTCAGGGGGAGGCAGTCTTTCGTATTGCATTGCCGGAGGAGGAAAGGAACATCCCTGGCAGCCCTCCGCTTCCGTGTCTGCCGGAGCCGAGTATCGCATTTTCAAGGGCGTGAGTGTTTTTGGAGAGGCATCGTTCAGCCATTATTTCGACGACGGCTCGTCACTGGAGACTTATTACAGCCTTAATTCGGATACTCCTTCATTCAGGGCCGGACTCCGTTTTACTATGTCCAAATAATTAACTTTAATTGTATTGATATGAAAAAGATTGCATTGTTGCTGTTTCTTGTTCCGTTGGCAATCGGTTGTAATAACGGAAACGACCTTGTGCCGGAATTGTCGCGGGGCGGCGAACCTAACAAAAACATCGTTCCTGTCGAAAGGCACGATATCAGGCTGACATCTGCCCAGAAGACACTTGTGAGCAAAGGAAACACCTTCGCCTTCAACCTCTTTAAAGAAGTTCTCTCCCGGGAAGAAGGCAGCTTTATGGTTTCGCCCCTCAGTGTTGAATATGCCTTGGCGATGCTGTGCAACGGAGCGGCTGGAAATACCAGAGACGAGATTTTGAAACTTCTTGATTTCGGGAACGACCAGATCGACTTCGTGAATGAATTTTACGGGTATCTGACCAAGGAGCTTTACGGAGCCGATAATACCGTTCTCCTGAACCTTGCGAATGCGCTTGTCTATAACACACGATATACGGGGATCAAAAAAGATTACATATCCAGCCTCGAGAATTATTACGACGCCTTGGTGAAAGGATTCGATTTCTCGAAAGACGCTCAGTCGGCATTGTCGTTCATTAATAACTGGGCGGACGAACAGACCTATGGGATGATTCCGAAGCTGCTCTCGACTCTTGATTCCGATTTGTATTTGGTTTTGATGAACGCCCTGTATTTCAAGGGAAATTGGAATTCGAAGAACAAGTTCAAAGAAAGCGACACGGCGGTTGGTGATTTCTCTGTGAGCAAAGGGAAAACTCATAAGGAGAAATATATGTATCAGGAGTCCACCATCCCATACGGATACAACAATTATTTCCAGTTGGTTAGCCTGTGTTACGGGAACGGGGCCTATGCGATGGATTTGATTGTCCCGCACGAGAATGTGTCGCTCGAGGATGCTTTGTCTTCGCTGAGCAAGTATAATTATCCTCTACCGCTGGGAGGAGACAGGTTTGTTAAGGTCAAGCTCCCTGTATTTGAGACGGAATCAGACAAAATCAAGCTTGACGACGCTTTGATCGATATGGGAATGAAAGATGCATTCGATTCCGCAAAGGCGGATTTCTCCAGAATGGCGGAAGAGAAGGTCTGGGTGTCGGAGATATTCCAAAAATCCAGAATCAAGGTAAACGAGAAGGGATCGGAAGCTGCTGCAGTGACCGTAGTGTTGATGGACGCATCGGCCGGGCCGAATTTCACCCCTCCTCCAGTCCCCGAAGTTTATGCCACCCGTCCGTTCATATATATCATTCGTGAGACTAGCACGAACGCAATCCTCTTCATGGGAGTATATAAAGGACGATAGTGAGTAGAATCCTTACCATAATCACAGTTGCACTGCTGCTCTCCTCCTGCGTGGAGCCCATCGTGATGGACCCGCTGGAGGAGATGCCGGTGGTGGTGAACTGCGTGCTGACGAGGGACGGACAGATGCCGGAGATTTACAGTGGAATGACCTTCACTACCCCGGAGCAGAAGCTGTATCTTTATTATGCAAAAAGTCCTTCTGGAAGTGATTATGTTGTAATTAAGGATGCCGAGGTGACTGTGTCGGAACGTCGGTTCAAGCATAAGTTCAGCTGGAACGGCGAGTGCTGGACAAGCTCATTTCTCCCGGAGTTCGATACTCAGTATACGCTGAGCATAACGCTTCCCGACGGCCGAACCCTGAGCGGCAGTACCACGTATCCGGAAGCCTTGACAATTTCGGGCCATCCATTGTATACTTACCCGGGGCTGGTAACCAGCCTGGCTGGATGGAAAAGGATAACCCAATATGACTGGATTTCGGGACCGTCGCGCAATGCGTTTCTTTGGGTTATTCCAACCCCGGAAAATAAGACGCCGTATTTATTGACCGACCACTCGGGTGCCGACAATGCCAATGTGGTCGGCGTGTCCTGGAAGGATCTGCCGGTGTCGATGCAATGCGATTCGAGCATTACCAAAATCCGAAATACACTTCATCGGGATGAGTGGGATTATGGAATCTGGGATGCATTTGTGCGGCGGTGCAATACCCTCCCTGTGCATCGGGGATATCTCCGTATATGCCATCCGGCAGATTACGACAATGGCAACGAAAATGCAAAAACCCAATTTACAGGTTCACGCTGGACGGATACCGGTGAGGTGGAAGTTGTTACGGATAGTTGGAGTGACGCTTTTATTCTATTCAGCGACCGTTTTGTAAACCTTACGCCTCCTGAATGGTGCGGCCCTGCTTTGTTTGGCATGCTTTACAAAACATATTTCCTTTCGGAGGAGTATGATGCATATCTGAACAGTATTCTGCATATGCAGTTACGGGGGGATGAGCTTGCGGCGAGTTATTTTTCGCCGGATGCGAATTATACGAATATCAATGGAGGTATCGGGGTTTTCGGTGCCATATATTAACGCAAATATCATACTATCGATATGAAACATTTACCGGTACTGCTGATGCTTTTTCTTCCTGCTTTCCAGGCGGTATCTCAGGAAATTGCCAGGACCGACACCCTTCCTCCGGCAATCAAGGAGGATGTGCGCGGCGGCCAGAAAACCCTTAGTGAGCGCATCTTGAAGATTTCGGACATCTCGGTGATGGCCACCCCCACCGGAGAGGCTGATTTCGTGAAGTTCGTGCAGACGCTGCCCGGCGTGGCCAGCGGCTCGGACGGATCGTCCAGCTACTATGTGCGCGGCGGCAACATGGGCGGCAACGTGCAGACGCTGGACGGCGTGCCCATCTACGGCACATCCCACCTCGTGGGCCTCACATCGGCCTACCCGCCGGAGGTCGTTTCCGTGGCGGAATTCCAGGTGGGTGGTTTCTCTTCCGAAGAGGGCAACCTGGGCTCGTCGCACATCAAGCTGCGCTCGAAGGACGGCTCCTTCGACACATTCTCTGCCAAGGGAGATGTCAGCAACTTCCTGCTGGGCGGATATGTGAGCACGCCGTTGATCGAGAACAGGCTCTCGCTGAATGCGGCCGTGCGCGTGTCGCCCGCCGGCCTGGAGTATAAGGCCATCAAGGGCCTGATGGACCCGGAGGCCGTCAGCATCAAGGACGCGGATGCGGCCATCTACGACCTCTACGCCAAGCTCAAGTACCGGGTGGATGCCAATCGCTCCCTTTCGCTCACGGCCTTCCACAGCCTCGACAAGTACAACTTCCTGATGGACAGCGGTTCGGAAGATAAGATGACCTGGAACAACGCGATTCTGATCGCGCAGTACGATGCCCCCTGGCGGAAGAAAGGCGGCACCCTTGGCGTGACGGCATCCTTCAACCACTATGGCAACTCGCAGGGAATGATCAAGCAGATGGACAAGACCTCCAACGACCTGCTGATCCGCAGCCTTCTCGACGAGACGATGCTGCACGCCTGCGTGAATACCATGGCAGGCCGGAAATGGAAGGCGCAATACGGGCTCAAGGTCCGTGCCGCCCGCTTCAATCCCGGATCCGCCCGGGTCCTGAAGACCACCGGCCTCTTCCCCAAGACCAGTTCGCCGCTGGTGAAGAATGTGCATTGGAACGTCACCGGCACCCTCCACGGGCAGCTTGAGCGCGGCAGCACCGAGCGAAGCATGCTCCGTCTGGCGGGACGCCTGAACTACAATAACGCTTCGGGCTTTGCCCCGGAAGCCAGCGTCCTGCTTCGCATCCGCTTCTTCAAGTATCTGGGCCTGGAGGCCACCGGCGACTATCTATCCCAGTTCTACCACACCCTGGAGGGCATTCCGCTGGGATGGTCGCTCGATATGATAGTGCCGCCTTCCAAGCGCTTCCGCCCGGAGCAGACCAGGCAGGCCTACGCGGGTCTCTACTCCGATGCCGGCAACCATCACTTCTCCGCGGGCGCATACTACAAGGAGATGTCGAACCTGGTGTACTTCTCCGATGCCACCAAGCTCTTCGATTCGGCCATAGCCGGATGGGAGGAGAATATCGAGGTCGGCACCGGCACCTCGCGCGGCCTGGAGTTCCTCTACGAAAAGACCTCCGGCCTGGCTACCTGGCGCTTCGCCTACACCTGGTCCAAGACCGACAGGCTCTTCCCCAATCTGAACAAGGGAGAGATGTTCCCGGCCAAATACGACCGCACGCATGTGTTCAACGCCACTGCCTCGGCCCGCGTGCTGAGCCGCGAGCGGATGAACCTAAGCATCGCCACCCTTTTCACCTGGCAGTCCGGCCATATGGAGACGGTTACCGCCGGAAGCTGGTGGGACGATAACTTCATCACCGGACTGGTGGAGCAGAAGTTCTACACTTCGCTCAACAACTACCGTATGCCGCCCTACATCCGCTGGGATATCAGCGCGCTGATAGAGTTTACCGGCCGCAGGCATCCGCAGACTCTTAATATCGGCGTTTACAACGTGCTCAACCGCCACAACCCCTTTGCCCTCTCATACGACCCCGACAA
>CAMJJO010000091.1 GCA_946406095.1 uncultured Bacteroidales bacterium
ACCGACGATACGCTGGATGACGACAATTACCAAAAGCTTCCTCCCATCGACAACCGTCTGGACCCTCCGGAAGGCCTTCCGAAATTCAAGGGCCCGGGGCTGGATCTTCTGGAAGCCCACGCCTCCGAGCGCCGTCAGGTGTCCAACGAAGAGCTTCAGCGCAACAATAACAAGATACGCGCGACCCTGAAGAACTATAAGATAGAGATCACCGAGGTCAAGGCCCAGGTAGGCCCCACCGTCACGCTGTACCGCGTCACTCTGGCTCCGGGCGTGCGCATCTCCGAGGTCAAGAAGCTTCAGGAAGACATCGGAATGCAGATGAACGCCAAGGGAGTGCGCGTGGTAACCCTGTCGGATTCAGTGGGAATCGAGGTCGCGAATGACTATTCTTCGATCGTGCCACTCAAGAGCCTGCTGAACAGCGAAGCATTCCGCTCCAGCAAATACGAATTGCCTGTGGCGATCGGCTACACCATCACCCAGCAGGTCAAGGTGTTCGACCTGGCGGATGCCCCCCATCTGCTCGTGGCAGGTGCCACCAAGCAAGGCAAATCCGTCGGCCTGAACATCATCATCACCTCCCTTCTCTACGCCAAGCACCCTTCCGAGCTCAAATTCGTCTTCATAGATCCGAAGATGGTGGAATTCTCGGCATACAACGCCCTGCTCAAGCATTATCTGGCAGTGCTGCCCACCGCCGGAGACGATGAAGAAGAGAGGGCGAAAGCCATCGTGAAGAACGCGAAGGATGCCGAGCTCACGCTGAAGAGCCTGTGCATCGAGATGGACAACCGCTACGAACTCCTCAGCAAGGCCGGAGAGAACAAGGTCACCGACTACAACGAGAAGTACAAGGCACGCAAGCTCAACCCCAAGAAAGGCCACCGGTTCCTGCCTTATCTGGTTACGATAGTAGATGAATACGCCGACCTCACTATGACGATGGGGGCAAGCCCTGAGGTGCGCGCGGCATCCAAGAGCATCCAGAACTCCATCATCCGCCTTGCCCAGAAGGGCCGTGCGGCGGGTATCCACGTGATAATCGCAACCCAGAGGCCTTCGGTGGACGTGATTTCCGGTGTCATCAAGGGCAACTTCCCTCTGCGGATAGCCTTCCGCGTGGCATCCAGGACGGATTCCATGACCATTCTGGACTCCCCCGGCGCCGAGAAACTGATAGGCCGCGGCGATATGCTCCTTTCCGCCGGCATCGAGAACGAGCGCATCCAGTGCGGCTACGTGAGCGGCGGCGAAATCAAGGCAATAACCAATTTCATCGGGGACCAGGAAGGCTTCGGCAAGAGCTACAACACCCCTTATTATCTGCCCGAGGTCAAGGAAGAAGAGAAGGAAGGCGGAGCCAAGGGAGAGCTCGGAGAGATGGACGAGCGCTTCGAGGAGGCCGCCAAACTGGTGGTCACCACCCAGCGCGGTTCCACCTCCGACCTGCAGCGCAGGCTCGGGATGGGCTATGCCAAGGCGGGCCGCGTGATGGACCAGCTGGAGCAGGCCGGAATAGTCGGCCCGCAGGAAGGCAGCAAACCTCGCACGGTTCTTGTATCTACACTCGATGACCTTGAAACACTGTTAGACAATTTGAAGAATGCGTAGATTATCCGTCATATCCGTTTTGCTGATGGTCTGCTTCCAGGCTTTCTCGCAGAGTGCCGCCGAACAGATCAAAGATATGCTCTCGAATTATCGTGTTAGCATCAAGTACACTTATTCCGATTCTGCCGGCAACGAAATCGGAAACGGGCTCGCCACCATTCAGGGGCACTGCTACAAAGTGATCGAGAATTCCACGGTGTTTTGCTGCGACGGCACCACCCTCTGGACCAAGATCCCGGGAAGCAAAGAAATCTATATCGAGAACGGAGGCGGCCCGAACGACCTGTTCGGGAATCTGGACAGCATCATCGACAAAGTCAGCGACCTTACGCTGGATGGCAATCGGGTCTCTTTCAAACTCACCTTGCAGGGCATTCCGGATACGTTGGATTGCAGGGCAACTATATTAGGTAAGACAAATTATTCAGAAGATTTGAAAGATTTTCGTCTGGAGGCAGTAGATTATGATAGACTCTGGACAATAACCGATCTGCGATGACACCATTTCTGAAACAAGTTGCAAATCATTATCATCCGGCTCCTGAAATCAGCCGGATGTGTTTTATCTTCCCGAACAAGAGGGCGATCAGTTTCTTCCGCAAATATATGTCGGAGGAATGCGCACGCAATGCAAGCGTGATGATAGCCCCGGAAACCATTACCATCAACGACTTCTTCTCGCGACTGAGCGAAATGCGGACCGCCGACAGGCTGACCTCGCTGCTCACGCTCTACGACTGTTACAAGGAGTTGAATCCTGCCGCCGAACCCCTGGACGAATTCATGTTCTGGGGCGGGATCATCCTCAACGACTTTGCCGAAGTCGACAAATACAGGGTTGCCCCCGGGCAGCTTTTCCAGAACATTGCCGATTACAGGCATCTCCAGGGAGATTTCGATTTTCTCGAGCCTGCCCAGAGAGAGGCCATGGAGCACTTCCTGGGGCAGTTCGAGAAGGATGGAGAATACAAGGAACGTTTCCGCCGTATCTGGGACATCCTTCTTCCTCTTTATGATTCCTTCCGGGAGAAGATGGCCTCCTCCGGCATGGCTACTGAAGGGGGCGTCTACCGCCAGATAGCCGACTGCCTGGATTCCAAACCAGTGGCCGATCTACTCTCGAAGCATTTTCCGGAAACACAAAAGTACGTCTTCGTGGGGCTGAATGCCTTGAACGAGTGCGAGAAGAGGGTGCTGCGGAAGATGCGGGATGCGCATCTGGCAGAGTTCTGCTGGGATTTCAGCAGCGACGAAATCAAAGACCCGGCTAACAGGTCTTCTTTCTTCCTGACCCAGAACATAGCCGAGTTCCCCCAGGCCTTCACCCCGGATCCCGACGGCCTCCCCCGCCCCGTGGTCAACGTGGTAGCCTGTCCATCCTCTGTCGGCCAGGCCAAGATACTGCCTTCCATCCTTCCGGAAAAGGCAGATATCCGCACCGCCATCGTCCTCCCGGACGAGGGCTTGTTGGTGCCGGTGCTGAATTCGATTCCCGAGGAAATACGCGACGTGAACGTTACCATGGGCTATCCCATGAAGGGGAGCGAGTTCGAGGCCCTGCTTAACAATATAGAGGCATTGCAGCTGAACCTGAGGGAGAAGGATGGAAAGATACTGTTCTATCACAAGTATGTCTGGGGCATCTTCAGCAACAGCCTTGTGCGCAGCAGCATCGGTGAGGCCGGGGCGGAAATCATCCGCCGCATACGCAGCGAGGCCAGGTACTTCATCGACAGCGCATCGTTCGCTGGAGACAGCCTGCTGGAGTGCATCTTCCGCCCTGCAAAAGACATCCCCGCATATCTCAAAGAGCTGATACTGAACCTCGCGCATCTGCTCAAGCAGCAGGAAGGAAAGGAGATGGAACTGGACTTCGCGATGTACTCCTACAAGGCAGTCACCCGCCTTCAGGACCTTTGCCCGGACGTGCAGCCACGCACCTGGTGGAAGCTCATAGGGCAGATGACAGGAAGGGCGGCCGTCCCCTTCAAGGGCGAGCCCCTCAAGGGAATGCAGATCATGGGCCCGCTGGAAACCCGCGCCCTGGATTTCGACAACGTCATCATCCTCTCCTGCAACGAGGGGCTGTTCCCCCGCAGGGCGGTGTCCCCTTCTTTCATCCCCGCAGAGCTGAGGAAAGGCTTCGGCCTGCCCACGTATGAGTATCAGGATTCGGTGTGGGCATACTATTTCTACCGCCTCATACAGAGGGCGGGCAACATCTGGCTGATATACGACACCCGCACGGAACTCAGCCGCAGCGGCGAGGAAAGCCGCTACATCCGGCAGCTGCAGATGCTCTACGATTTCGACATCCGCCAATACACTCTCGAGGCCCCCATCCGGGAGTCCGTTCCGGAAACGGCCATTCAAAAGACGGAAGAGGATATTGCAGCCATGCATGCTCCGGGTTTCAGGCTCTCGGTATCGTCGGTGCAGCACTATCTCAACTGCCCCGCGCAGTTCTACTACTCCAAGGTTAAGGGCCTCAAGGCTGCGGACGAAGTGAGCGAATCGCTCGATGCAGGAATGCTTGGCACGGTGCTTCACGAGACCATGCAGGAGCTGTATTCCGGGCGTAAAACGGTTTCCCGAAAGTATCTGGAAATCCTTCTGGAAGATGAGGGCCGCGTGCGGGGAATCATCTCCCGAAAGATCAAAGAGCAGCTCCGCACGGACGAAGTCCAAGGCAGGAACCTGATATTCGAAGAGATCATCACGCGCTACGCGATGCAGATCCTCCGCACCGACCTGGGCCTGCTGAAAGATGCCGGCAAGGAAGAATTCCAGGTGCTCGGGCTGGAGATGAAAAGGACCATGAAGATAGGAGGGTTCGAGTTCCTCGGCTATATCGACCGTCTGGACAGCTTCGACGCCGGCACGGTGCGGATAGTGGACTACAAGACCGGCAAGGTCACCGAGCAGGATATCGACGTGACCGATGCCAACGCCGCGGATGTGGCAGAAAAGCTCTTCGGGCAAGACAACAAGGAACGCCCCAAGATCGCCCTTCAGCTCTATCTCTACGGGGAATATCTCAAGGGAGATGCGCTCGTGGCCGGCAAGGAGATGCAGAATTGCATCTACCAGACCACGGACATCTTCCGGCATAAGCCGAAGAGCATCCCCCGCAGCCCCGAATTCTGCCGGCTGGCGGGCGAAAGGCTGGAGGCGGTGCTGAAGGAAATGGAGGACAGGTCGGTTCCATGGAAGCGTACGGAAGATTCCAAGACCTGCGAATGGTGTGACTTTAATACGATTTGTGGACGATGATCAAGATACTAAAAGCCTCTGCCGGATCGGGCAAGACATATGCCCTCGCGAACAGCTACCTCTCACTCCTCAACGAGCGCTACGCCTACCGTCATATCCTCGCCGTCACCTTCACCAACAAGGCCACGGCCGAGATGAAGGGCCGCATACTCAAGTTCCTGTATGAGGGCGGGGACGCAAAGAAGGATATGCTCCGCGACATCCTCCACGACTACAGCGCCTTTGCCGTAACGACCATCGACAAGTTCTTCCAGCAGGCCCTGAAGGCCTTCGCGAGGGAGATAGGGCAGGTGGCGGACTATCAGATAGACCTCGACAAGGAATCTCTCATCGACGAGGCCATGGACCGCATCCTGGACTCCCTCACCGCAGACAATACCAAGCTTCTGGACTGGCTGCGCCGCAGCGTGGCCGACAGCCTGGACCAGGGCAGGAAGGCCGGCATCGAAGGCCAGCTCTACGAAATCGGACGCAGGCTGATGATGGGAGAGGCCGGACGCAGGGAAGAACTGAAGGAACGCTTCAGCCAGGAGAATCTGGATGCCCTTATGGACAATTGCGCGGGCATCATCGAGGGATTCACCGAAAAAGTGAATAGCGCCGCCAAGGACGTGGTTGTTTCGAAGGTCTATTCCATCAAACAGCTGGCGCCCTACCAGAAGGGCTTCCAGCCGTGGGAAAAGATAGAAATGCCTCCTTCCACCCTGTATAAGGAAGCGGAAGGCACTCCTTTCTGCAACCTGTTCGACAGCGACGAGTTCCGCTGGTACAACACCGCCTGGCTGCTGCGGGACCTTGCCTTCAGCCTCGGCCTTGCGGGAGAGTTCTACCGTTCGTTCGAGCAGATGCTCTCCGAAAAGAACACAATGGTGCTGGACGAATCCAACGAAATCCTCAAGGACATAATAGCCGGAAGCGATGCCCCGTTCGTATATGAAAAGATGGGCGTGCGTTACGAGAGTTTCCTGCTGGACGAGTTCCAGGACACTTCCAACATACAGTGGGAGAACTTCCGGCCGCTGCTGCGCGAAAGCGATGCCTATAATCACAGCAACTTGATAGTCGGAGACGTCAAACAGAGCATCTACCGCTGGCGCGATTCCGACTGGACACTCCTTGCGCACAAGGTAGGCCGGGACTTTCCGGATGCCGAAACCGACACCCTGGAGAACAATTGGCGCAGTTGCTCCACCGTGGTGGACTTCAACAACCGTTTCTTCGAGTTTGCCGCAAGGCAGATAGGCCGGCAGGATCTTTATGCCGACGTGAATCAGAAGGTTAAATCGGACGACCCCCAGAAGGGATTCGTACGCGTCAGCTTCCGGAGCAAGAACGAACAGATCCCCCTGGTACTGGAGTCGGTCGAGGATGCCCGCAAGGCCGGGGCGCAGTACGGCGACATCGCGGTTCTGGTCCGTGCCAGGTCCGAGGGCACCGCGATTTCCGCAGCCCTTATCGAAGCCGGGGTGCCTGTGGTGTCGGATGATTCCCTCACTCTGAAATCCTCGCTGATCCTCCGCAAACTCACCGGCATACTTGCAAATCACGAGAATCCTGACGACAAGATCAACGCATTCATAGCCGAGAACGAGTCCGTGGTCTTCCCCGACAGTTATCATTCCCTGCCCGACCTCTGCGAAAACCTTCTGCGGCAGCTTCAGATTGCTTCTCCCGAGGTTTTCGCGGGCGAGACTCTCTATATACAGGCCTTTATGGACGACCTTCGCGAGTGGTCCGACGCCAACGGAAACGAGCTGCGCTACTATCTCAAGCATTGGGAAGAAAGCAACGCCACCATCAGTTCGCCCAAGAGCGACTCTGCAGTGCGCGTGATTACGATACACAAAGCCAAGGGGCTCGAGTTCCCCTATGTGATATTCCCCTATGCCGAGAAGGTGGGCTTCTACAAGGCCGACTGGCACTGGTGCAGGCTCGAGACCGACGGCACGCCCTTCATCCCCTCCGCTGCCGGCACCTATCCGGTAATGCTGGACAGCTCGGCAGACAACACACTCTTTGCGGATGCCAAAAGGGCGGAAGAGGAGATGCAGAAAGTAGATAACATCAATGTCTTCTATGTGGCCCTCACCCGTGC
>CAMJJO010000092.1 GCA_946406095.1 uncultured Bacteroidales bacterium
TTTTCATAGAAACTTCCACCGCCCTTTGTTCCACCGCCCTGGCGGAGAACGGCAGAATCATATCCACCCGCAAGAGTTCAGAGCCCAGAGCCCACGCATCGCTGACCGCGGTGTTCGTGAAGGAGATGCTGGACGAATCCGGATGGAAAGTCTCAGACCTGGATGCAGTCTGTGTGAGCAAGGGCCCCGGGTCCTACACCGGCCTGCGCGTGGGAGTTTCCACCGCCAAAGGTCTTTGCTTCGGTGGAGGCGTGCCGCTGATTGCGGTAGATACCCTCGAGATCCTGGCCCATCAGGCCATCGAGGCCGGCCTTCCGGATGGCTGCAAGGCCATCCTTCCCATGGTGGATGCCCGCCGCATGGAGGTCTATACGGCAGTCTTCTCCCCCACCGGAGAGCGCCTCGGCGACATCGCCCCGGTTGTGCTGGATGCTGATAGTTTTTCCGAACTCTTCGCTTCCGGCCCCGTCGCCGTCATCGGCGATGCTGCCGAAAAATTCGCAGTGCTTCGTGGCACGTCAGAGCCATCCGCGACGGGCAAAGGGCCCGTCTGTGTCCCACAAGGGGAGCCCAGTACGGGCATTGCCCGTCCGCATAAGAGCTTCCGCCAGACCTGCCCCGAAGCATCCGCAATGCTGGTGCCGGCGATGGCCAAGTTCGCAAAAAAAGAGTTCGAAGACGTAGCGTACTTCGAACCCTTCTATCTTAAGCAGTTTATCGCAACTACTCCGAAGAAACTTTTTTAGGACTACAGGTAGAACCTGAGGCTTGCCGTGGCGGAATTGAGGCTGCAGTTAAGCACGCCATCTTTAATAGTGGTCTTTGTGTCGGTGGAAAAGGACGAAACATCCCGAGTCATGGAGACCTCCGTATATGATACATTTCCAAGGGCTACTCCAAGAGCTGTATTCTCTCCAAGCCTGAATTCAAAAGCAAGGAAATATGCCGACAAAACCCATCCTTTATATGGCTGCTTCGCGGTATCCGTTTTGAATGCGTCCAGAGAAATTATGGCATCCGAATCGTAATAATTACCCCATTCAAATGCACCTGCGATTTCAGGGGTATAATAAACCCCGTCACAAATCCTGAAATAGCGCGAGATACTGGGAGAAACTTGAAACCCCAAAGAATTCATATAGTCCCCATAGCTATCAGGTGCCGAAGAAAATGGGACTCCTAAACCCAGGGAAACCCGGAGATAATCCGACGTAAAATAACCTACCTCAAATTGGCCTGCAAGAACAGTATTGGAAATTTGTGACGTGCTGTTTGATAAAGATCTGCTCGAACCAGAGGTGGATATCGTTTGATAATTCTTTCCGCCCGAACCCAAAATTGCGAAACCTATGTATTTATCGTCTTCTTTCTGTGCGAAAGCGGATAAACCGATGGCCAGCGCCATCAAAGCTAAAACATACCTTTTCATAACGCTTTTTCTATTTTTGCACGCAGCTGCTTTTCGCCCTGGATGAAGTCCATGCCGGAATCGGTGAGGAGGATCATGGCGGGGACGCTGGCAACGTTGAAGGTGTAGAGAGAGCGGCTGGCGGTGCCGAGGCCATCGTTGACATTGATCCAAGGAAGTTCCTGTGCCTTCACGACCTGAGCCCAGGCAGCCTTGTCGGGATCCACACTGATCGCATAGATCTCTAGGCCGCGGGCCTGATACTTTTCATAAACAGGCTTAAGCACATCAAGATTGAATATCTTGTGCGTGGCTTCGCGGTCATCCCAGAAATAAACCAGGATTGCCTTGGCATCGAGGCTGTCGATCTCAGCAGGAGTGCCGTCGATCGATGGCATCCTGAGATTTGGATAAGCACGCTCCTCAGCAGTCTTGATGCGGTTGGAAATCACCATAAGATTCTCGCGACGGGCGGCCTCAGCCTCGAGTGCTTTCACATATTTGGAGCCCGGATATACGGTCTTGAGAGAATCGCAGGCACTGCGGAAAACCAAGGCATCGCTCAAGCCCGAGAAGGTGGCGGTGCTGCCGCCGATATTCTCGTAGAGAACGGGTATCACGGCCAGCGACTTGCTGTTCACCATCACGAACTTGACAGCCTCGCGGTAGTGACGAACATACTCTTTTGCAATATCCGAGTTCGGAGCTCCGGCCTCGGAAAGGGCAAGCAGATTGCCGACATACGCACGGAAAGCATCATCGCCTTCTTTCAGGAGAGCGCTTCCGTCGGAACCGGAGACACTGTAATTACCAAGGGTATCGGCCTCGACCACAGCCTTTTCGCCGCTTTCGAGAAGGAGCGAAACAAGACGGGTGTCGCCTTTGTAGACATAAATGAATTCCGGGTTACCTTCCTCGACCTTCACTTTATAGCTGAAACGACCGGCAGCATCGGTCTTCACGGTGTCGAGAACCACGGGAGTGGTGCCGTTCAATTGCCTGACGGTGAGGGATGCGGAAGGAGCATCCGCCACGGTGCAATCAACGGTAGCCTTGCCACCTTGGCAGGCCGCGGCCGACAAAACGACCGCCGCCAGGACAAGTATCCTAGAGCTTTTCATATTCTGCGAGTATTGATTTTGCTATCTCTGCCATACGCTCGGGGCTCACCACCGGACGCTTCTTGCGGAAATCGAGGTCTCCCTCGGTCTGAAGCGGCACAAGATGGATGTGCGTGTGGGGGACTTCCATCCCGAGCACGGCGACTCCCACCCTCTTGCAGGGGACAGCCGCCTTGAGCGCTACGGCCACCTTGCGGGCAAAGGCCCAAAGGCCATCGTATACCGCAGGGTCCAGATTGAAGATATAATCATCCTCAACTTTCTTGGGGATTACCAGAGTGTGCCCTTCGGCAAGGGGGCTGATATCCAGAAAAGCGTAGAAGTCTTCGCTTTCCGCTACCTTATATGAGGGAATCTCCCCTTTTGCTATGCGGGTGAAAATAGTTGCCATACTACAGGGAAATATCCAGAATCTTGAACTTGATCACACCTGAAGGCACCTGAGCCTCTACCACCTCGCCCTTTCCATGGCCGAGGAGAGCCTTGGCTATGGGGGTGGTGGCGGCGAGACGGCCCTTGCTGAAATCGGCCTCGGTTTCACCCACGATTGTGAACTCCATGGTCATTCCGGCAGAAAGGTTCTGCACCTTCACCTTGTTGAGCATCTGCACCTTGTCCGTGCTGAGCTGGGATGCATCCACGACCTTGGCGTTCGCCACCTGGTTCTGGAGATTTGCAATCTTCATCTCCAGCAGCCCCTGTGCTTCACGGGCGGATTCATATTCTGCGTTTTCCGAGAGATCTCCCTTCTCGCGGGCCTCGGCTATCGCCGCGGAGATTACCGGGCGCTGCGCCAATGCCTCTGCCAATTCCTTTTTCAGTTTGTCGAGCCCTTCCTGGCTCATATAATGTATTGCTGCCATAATGGTTAATAAAAGGAGTCCTGCCTTTGCAGCAGAACCCTCGGTTGGTTATTTATGCAAAGATAACAATTTTTTACAATACTGTTCGTCGTCGCGGAGCTGCGCCTGCAGTTCTGCAAGGGATTCGAAGCTGTTTTCGTCCCTCACACGTTTCATGAAACTCACCTTGATGGTCTGCCCGTAGATGTCTTCGTCGAAGTCGAAGATATGTGTTTCCAAGGTCGCACCCACGTTGGTCATTCCATAAAAGAGCCTGTTTCCGACTGTCACCTGCGAAAGATAAACACCCACGGCGGGGATCAACTTCAAAGGCTCGTCCAGCTCCAGATTGGCCGTAGGATAACCGATGGTCCGTCCAAGTTTCTTGCCATGAACCACCTCGCCGAAAAGGCTGTAATCGTAGCACAGATACATCGAGGCGGTCTCCACATCTCCCGCCTTTAGGGCATTGCGGATCTTGGTCGAACTAACTGCAATCCCCACGGACGACACTTTCTCTGCACGGATTACCTCCAGCCCCAGGCCGGAAGCAAGTTCGGCGGTCTGCACCGGAGTGAGGGAATCGTGCCCTATTCGGTTGTCGTATCCAAGAAGGATGGCGGTCCCACCGTAGCGCTCCATCACCACCTCTCGCAGGTACTGCTCGGCGCCCATCTCGCTGAACTCCTTGGTAAAATCCACCTGCTCTACTCTGTCCACTCCAAGCCCTTTCAGCAGGGAAATCTTCTCGGAAGGGGTATTCAACAGGCGGAGTTCCATCGCATCGTTCTGCAGAACTATACGCGGATGAGGCCAGAACGTCAGCACGAGACTCTCTTCTCCGCGCTTTCGTGCCTCGGAAACGAGAGTCTCGATGACCAGACGGTGGCCGATATGCACGCCGTCGAAGAAACCGGTTGCTACTATAGCCATTTCACCAGAGGGAAGTCCATCCTGTGAGGCAGGAGAGAATTCTTTGCATACAGGCGAACGCCAATCTGGTACATACCGGTACGCTCCGGAATCACCGATGTGCGGTATGTGGCCACTCCGTTCTCGAAGGACAGCACATCATACTGCACGGTCTCCTGGATATGAAGAACATTCTTCTTGTCGGCGACGGCAAAAATCATCTCGACCCCGATATCCTCGGGTGTGAGGCCGGCAAGGTCCGCTATCACCTCACTGTCGAGAGGATTGTCCTGCGACAGCACATAGGACGCATTGGGAGCAGAGTAGCTCTTGATGGCTATCTGCGGCCATGCTTCAACGACCTTCTTCTTCCAGGCGGCGATCTCACGCGCCTTGGCGCAATTATCGGCAAGGAGGAAATTGAAGCGGTCGTATTGAGGCTGATAATACTGGATGCAGTAATCCTCCATCATCCTGTTGGTGGTGAAGTTGCAGGCCACGTGCGCAATCGTGTTCCGGATGTATCCAAGCCACTCGCTGGAAATGCCGGTATGAGGGTCACGCTTGTAGTATGCGGGAGCAATTTCATTCTCGATGATGGCATAGATAGTGGCCGAATCCAGTTCGTTCTGGTAATTCTGGTCGTCGTAGGTCTTTTCGAGAGGCAGGGCCCAGCCGCAGCCCTCTTTATATCCTTCTACCCACCAGCCGTCCAGCACCGAGAAATGCATCACACCGTTCATCGAAGCCTTTTCGCCGGAAGTGCCGGATGCCTCGAGAGGTCGGGTAGGATTGTTCAGCCATACGTCCACGCCCTGCACCAGCCTCTTTGCGAGGGAGATGTCGTAGCCGGGGACAAAGACAATCTTGCCAAGGAAACGCTCCTGCTTGGATATCTCTATTATCTGTTTGATGAGATCCTGCCCTGCACCGTCGGCTGGATGAGCCTTGCCGGCGAAGATGAATTGGACGGGATGCTCGGGATCATTGACGATGGCATCCAGCCTGTCCAGATCGGAGAATAGCAGAGTGGCGCGCTTGTAAGTGGCAAAGCGCCTGGCGAAGCCGATGGTAAGCACATCCTCGCGCAGATTCTCTTTTATTGCCACGACCTCGCTGGGAGAGTAATGACTGCTCAGTTCTGGGTTGGCAAAACGGTCGTTGATGATGCGGATAAGCTCCTTCTTGAGCACCTTGCGGGTGTTCCATATCTCCTCGTCCGAGACATTATAGATGCCCTCGAAGCAGCGCTTGTCGTAGTGGTGAGTCTGGAACTCGGGGCCGAACACCTTGGCGTGAACGGCTTTCCACTCCTTGGAAGCCCAAGTGGGATAGTGCACGCCGTTGGTGACATAGCTGATATGAAGCTCTTCCGGGAGATAGCCCTTGTACATATTCGCAAATATGTTCTGGCTGACCTTTCCGTGAAGCATCGACACGCCGTTGACGTTCTGCGAACAGTTGGCGGCAAGGATGCTCATGCTGAAGCGCTCGTTATGGTCGTCCACATTCACCTTACCAAGCCCTAGAAGGGTTTCCCAGCTGATTCCGAAACGGGAAGGATAGTGACCGAAGTACTGATACATCATCCCTTCGTCGAAAGCATCGTGCCCGGCGGGAACCGGAGTATGGGTGGTGAACAGACCGCTGGCGCGAACAAGCTCCATAGCCTCGCTGTAGTCCATCTTCTGTTCATACATATACTCGCGAAGCCGCTCCAGACCGATGAAAGCCGCGTGGCCTTCGTTGGAATGATAGATAGTGGGATGCAAGCCGATGGCGCGCAAAGCGCGGATGCCGCCGATGCCAAGCAGGATTTCCTGCTTCAGACGGTTCTCCCAGTCGCCTCCGTAGAGTTGATAGGTGATCTGCCTGTCTTCGGCGAGGTTGTCCTCGAAGTCGGTGTCCAGCAGATAAAGGTCGGTGCGGCCCACAGCCACCTTCCAGATGCGGGCGTGAAGCTCGCGGCCGGGCAGCTGGCAGCTCACGGTGACCCACTTGCCATCCGGGTCAGTAACTGGATCGGCAGGGATCTTAAGGAAATCCTGAGCGTTATACTCCGCCACCTGGTTGCCCTGGGGGGTGATTTTCTGCGTGAAATAGCCATAGCGGTATAGGAGACCCACCGCCACCATGTTCACGTTCATATCGCTGCTCTCCTTCAGGTAGTCGCCTGCGAGGATGCCGAGACCGCCGGAATATATCTGGAGGGAGGTATCCAGGCCGTATTCCATACAGAAATAGGCGATGGAAGGATTTCCACGGCGTTCTTTTTCTGCCATATAGGCATTGAACTCATCCATTACGGCGTGGAGCCTGCCGAGGAACTCTCCGTCTTTCGAGAGCTGCTTGAATCGTTTCAGGGATACCGTATCAAGTATCACCATGGGGTTATGCCGGGACCGGTGCCATATTTCCGGATCCACATATCTGAAGAGTGCCTTCGCATTGTCGTTCCAGCACCACCAAAGGTTTTTGCACAATCTCTCCATCCCCTCAAGTTCGCCGGGCAGATGACGCGTCACGCGCACGCTGCTCCAGCTGGGGGTGCCAATCTCAATTCTTGGTTGT
>CAMJJO010000093.1 GCA_946406095.1 uncultured Bacteroidales bacterium
ATCACGCCGTCCGCAACCTTGCGGCTGGGCAGCACGATGCTCTTGTCTTTGTAGGTGGCGACGCTGCGGAGCTCCAGGTAGCACTTCTTCATCCCGTCGACATAGGGGATGCTGAAACTCTCTACCACGGAACCGCCCTCGGTGGATATCTCCTTATTGTTCTCGCGTACGCCCGAGCCCTGATACTTGAAGACGGGGCCGGCAACCTCACCGCCTTCATACACGATGACGGGGGTTACAGCGAGTTTGGATTCGGGGGCAAAATATCCGGCAGGATAGTCTACGGTGATGCTGACCGGAATCTCGTTGTTGATCACGGTAAGGACTGCGGGCTCGCAGCTGACACCGACCTTGGTGGCGGCATCTGCCATCTGCTGGACTGAATTCTTGTTGCAGGCGGCCAGGGCAAGCACTGCTGCGGCCACTGCCAAAATCTTGTAAATCTTCATATTTCTAAAACTAAGCGGTACAAAGATACACTTTTTTTACAAAAAAGGCCGACTGTAAAGCCGGCCTAAGATACAAGTGATTCACACTGGTTATTCCGCCTCTGCGGTAGGAGCGGCCTGCTCGATGGGAGCGGTGGGGAACTCGGGCTGTGCGGCAGCCTCGGTGTTCTCGAGCTGGTTGGTGATGTCCATTTCGCTGCTCTTGCTGCGGCTGCTGAAAGATGCGATGATGGAAACCAGGAGGATGAATACTACCAGACCCCAGGTAATCTTCTCGAGGATGTCGGCTGTCTGACGCACGCCGAAAGTCTGGTTGCCTGCAACGAAATTGCTGGCCAGGCCCTCGCCCTTGCCATTCTGGAGGAGCACTACGCCGATGAGCAGGAGGCTCGCCAGGATGATGAGCACTGTAAGGATTGTAAATACTGCGTTCATATGTTAATTCTTTAATTTTTCGATAAGGGCTGCAAAGTAAGCACTTTTTTCCGGGAATCGCAAACTTAAGCGCGAATAAATTTGTTTTGCCTGGTCCGGATAGCCTTGATCTGCATAGATTTGCGCCAGGGTTTCGGTGCAAAAGTCGGTGAATTCGGTTTCGGAGATTCCTTCGCTGGCGCTCGGAACTACGGTGGCGTCCTCTCCCTTTGCCATGGAGCCGAAGGCATTGTCGCCCTCCTGCCGCACTTCGGCATACTGCTTGGCAGAGAAATAATCTCCGCCGACCACAATCACCCTGCGGGGCTGCCCCTCGTCGTGTACTTCACCCACACCTTCATCTATATACGCGCGCAGGAGCTCCTTCACCTGGGCATCGGAATAATCCGCCCGGTGCCCTTTGTGGGCAAGCTGCGCTATGATGCGGCGGGATCCTACATACAGGGCGGCATCCGCATAGCGTTCGTCGCTCCAGGCGCCTTCGCCCAGCTCCGACATCCTCCGGCAAAGTTCCTTCCGGGCGCCGCCGAACCAGGGATAGAGGTTCACCACGCCGTTCAACTCGTCGAGGTTGAGTTTCTTGAGATCGATGAAATCGTCGTTTACCATTGGGCTACGGTTGCGTTGAATATATCTTCCACAATCTTGTCGATGATCTCGGCGCACAGGGTGCTTTCCACTGCGTCGAGCGAATTGGAGGAATCGTAGTCGGCATATGCCGAGAAACTCTTTCCGCTGAAGCTTTCTTCGGGATGCTTCACGTTGTTGAAATCCACTCTCACGCTGACGGTCAGGCGGTTCTGAGCGGCCACCTCGTCCGCAGTCACGGCGGATGCCTGCACGTCGTAGCCGGAAATCTCCCCGATTATCTCCAGGTCCCCGTCCATTTCGACCTGCTCCAGGCGCGTCATCCTGCGGAAACGGTTGCGGATTTCCTCCGAAAGATCGTTTGCCAGCGAAGGATTCACACGCATCGCCTTGTATTCGAAGGTAGGGATACAGATGGTGTGCACGTCAGGGTCGATGGATGTGCCGGTGAAGGAATAGATCCCGCACCCGGCCAGGCAGAGAGCCAGCGCTAGTATGATCAGGAGACGTTTCATTTCTGCTTCTGCTTTGCGAGTTTACGATAGATGGTCCGGTCCGAAATGCCCAGCTCCTCCGCGGCCGCCTTGACATTGCCGCCGTGCTTTTCCAGGGCCTTTGCAATCAGGTCGTTGCTGGCCTTGCGTATGCTGAGGTCTTCGGTCTGCTCCTGCCATTCGGCGTCATCTTCCCTGGCCTGCATGGGCAGGGGCCTTGCCGAGGCGCCGCTCTCCAGTTCCTTCACCCTTTCCGACAGAGCGTCCACCTCTCCCTTCAGGTCCAGCAGGGCCTTCACCAGCACCCGCTTGTCTTCTTCGGCCATGCTTCCGCCGGTGGCCGGGGCGGCTATCTGCGGCAGCAGAGTGTCTTTCTCGTCGGGGATGTATCGGGCGATTTCCGCTGCACCGAGCTCTATCTTGTCTGCTTCGGAGCTTGCCGGGCGCGACTCCAGCGCCGTCACCGTCTCGGCCACGTTCTTCAGCTGGCGGATGTTTCCGGGCCAGCGGTAGTTCTTTAGCAGGGAGATGGCGTCTATGCTGAGGCTGATCTTGCGAAGGCCGAAGCGCTGCGCGAAGTCGGAGGTGAACTTGCGGAAGAGGAGGTAGATATCTTCTTTACGCTCCCTCAGCGACGGCATGGTGATGCGGGCGGCGTTGAGGCGGTAGTAAAGGTCTTCGCGGAAGCGCCCCTGCTGCACTGCGGTGTAGAGGTTCATATTTGTGGCCGCGATGATGCGCACGTCCGTCTTCTCCACCTTGGAGGATCCTACCTTGATGAATTCCCCGCTCTGGAGCACGCGAAGCAGCATTGCCTGCGTCTCCTTGGGGAGTTCGCCGATTTCGTCGAGGAAAAGGGTGCCGCCGTTGGCCTCTTCGAAGTAGCCCTTGCGCTCGCCGATGGCACCGGTGAAGGCGCCCTTTTCGTGGCCGAAGAGCTCTGCGTTAATGGTGCCTTCGGGGATGGCTCCGCAGTTGACTGCCAGGTACTTGCCGTTCTTGCGGCGGCTGAATTGATGTATGATCTGGGGGATATTTTCCTTGCCGACGCCGCTTTCGCCGCTGACCAGCACGGTCAGGTCGGTCGGAGCGACCGCCACCGCCGTCTCCAGCGCGTGGTTCAGCGCGGCATCATTCCCTATGATGTCGAACTTATTCTTGAGTCTCTGAAGTTCCTGAGTGTCCATATCGTTATGTCCTGCAAATATACTAATATTTACTGACATTTTGTCACTGGCTCGCGGTTTGGACTCTCTGGAATTGCCGGGCGAACCGGCAAAAAGGAGGAAGAATTATGGAAAACAAATATGAATTCTTAAGTAAATATGCCATAGACCTTAACGATAGGGCCGCCAAAGGCAAGCTGGACCCCGTGATCGGGCGCGACGACGAGATCCGCCGTGTGCTGCAGATCCTGAGCCGGCGCACCAAGAACAACCCCATCCTGGTGGGCGAACCGGGCGTTGGCAAGACCGCCATATCCGAGGGCATTGCGACCAAGATAATCAACGGCCAGGTGCCGGATAATCTTAAGTCCAAGAAAGTCTTTTCCCTGGATATGGGTGCGCTTATCGCTGGCGCCAAGTACCAGGGCGAGTTCGAGGAACGTCTGAAGGGAGTGGTAAAGGAGGTGGTGGAAAGCGACGGCGAGATCATCCTCTTCATCGACGAGATCCACACGCTGGTGGGCGCAGGACGCTCTTCCGGCGCAATGGATGCATCCAATATCCTTAAGCCAGCGCTTGCCCGTGGCGAGCTTCGCACTATCGGCAGCACCACACTGGACGAGTACCAGAAGTACTTCGAGCAGGACAAGGCTCTGGAGCGCCGTTTCCAGAAGGTGATGGTGGATGAACCCTCGCCCGCCGAGAGCATCGCCATCCTCCGTGGCCTGAAGGAGAAATACGAAAACCACCACAAGGTGCGCATCGAGGACGACGCCCTCATCGCGGCAGTGAACCTCAGCCACCGCTACATAAACAACCGTTTCCTGCCGGACAAGGCCATAGACCTGATAGACGAGGCGGCTTCGAAGCTGCGCCTGGAGATGAATTCCGTCCCCGAGCCCATCGACGACCTCAATTCCAAGATCCGCCAGCTGGAGATCGAGAAGGAGGCGGTGAAGCGCGAGAGCACCTCTCTCAAGGCAGAAAAGATAGATACCGAGCTGCGTGAGGCCAAGGCCAAACGCGAGGAACTGATGAAACGCTGGGAGGCCGAGAAGAGCATAGTCTCCGACCTGCAGAAGGCCCGCCAGGAGATAGAGGACGATGAGAACGAGGCCCGCATCGCCGAGCGCCAGGGTAACTATGGCAAGGTGGCGGAACTCCGCTACGGCAAGATCGCCCAGGCCCGCGCCCGCATCGATGAATTGACCGCACGGCAGGCGGCAATCAAGGATCCTATTATAAATGAGGCTGTTACGCCGGAAGATATCGCCGAGGTCGTGGCCCGCTGGACCGGTATCCCCGTGAACCGTATGCTGGAGAGCGAGAAGGAGAAGCTGCTGCGCATGGAGCAGGAACTTCACAAGCGAGTGGTCGGGCAGGATAAAGCCATCGCCGCCGTATCCGATGCAGTCCGCCGCAGCCGGGCAGGCCTCTCGAACGAGCATCGGCCGATAGGCTCATTCCTCTTCCTGGGCACCACCGGCGTGGGCAAGACCGAGCTGGCGAAGGCTCTGGCCGAGTTCCTCTTCAACGACGAAACGATGATGACCCGTATCGATATGAGCGAATATCAGGAGAGCCATACCGTCAGCCGCCTGATAGGTGCGCCTCCGGGATACGTGGGATACGATGAGGGAGGCCAGCTGACCGAGGCCGTGCGCCGTAAGCCCTATTCCGTGGTGCTGCTGGACGAGATCGAAAAGGCGCATCCGGACGTATTCAACATCCTCCTGCAGGTGCTGGACGACGGCCGTCTGACCGACAACAAGGGCCGCACGGTGGATTTCAAGAACACCATCTTGATCATGACCTCCAACCTCAAGGAGGAGGAACTGCGCCTTCGCATGAGGCCGGAATTCCTGAACAGGATAGACGAGATAGTGGTGTTCGATGCCCTCACGAAGGATGACATCCGGGAAATCGTGCACATCCAGATGGGTATCCTCCAGAAGAAGCTGGAAGATGAGAACGTGCGCCTGACCTACACCCGCGCCTTCGAAGACGACATGGTGGAGAATGGCTACGATCCCGTGTTCGGCGCCCGCCCGGTCAAACGTTTGATTCAGCGTGAGCTGGTGAACAAGCTCGCCCGCGAGATCCTGGAAGGCAAGATCCGAAAGGACTCCGCCATCGAAGTCGACTGCGTGGACGGCCAGACTGTGCTGAGGAATTGTTGATAATTAAAAATAAATACCTATATTTGTTGAAACCGACTACAACCAATTTTTATTTATAGCTATGGGTAAATTTGTTATCACAGTCAGGAAGAACGGAGAATTCCAGTTCAACCTCAAGGCCAGCAATGGCCAGGTCATCCTCTCCAGCGAGGGCTACACCACCAAAACCGCTTGCCTCAACGGCGTAGAGTCCGTTCGTAAGAACAGTCAGGATCCTGCCAAGTTCGAGGTGAAGGTTGCCAAGAACGGCAAGCCTTTCTTCAACCTCAAGGCCAGCAACGGCCAGGTTATCGGCGCCAGCCAGATGTATGCATCCGAAGAGACTCTTAAGAAGGGTGTTGCATCCGTGGCAAAGAATGCCCCTGAGGCTCCTGTGGTAGAGGAAATCTAATTTCCGCAGTAATATAAAAAAAGAGGGTGACCAGTTTGGCCACCCTCTTTTTTAGTATAGATTACCCCATTACTGGGCAACCTTCAACACAGGAACTTCACCGGAGAGATCCCATACTGTGGTCGAGAAACCGAGGTCGGTTGCGACCTGTGCGGCGGTCTTGCCGGCCGCGGCAGCCTTGCCGTGATAAGGTGCCTGGCAAGTGGCGGGCGCCTCTGCCGCTCCGTCATAGTATACGAGCGGTTTGTCCTTGGTGGAATTCTCCTGGTCGTAGACAAGAGGCCACTCTTTATTGGCGCAGTTGTAGGAGACGGTCATCGCAGGGTTGCGGAAGTTATCGGTGAGGGTGCTTCCGCCTGCAACGGAGCCGATAAAGGCGCCGGTTCCCCACTGGCTGGTTTCTCCTGCCTCAGCAACTACACTGGCACCCCAGGCGATGCAATACTCCACCGTCAGGCCGATGTCGGCGTGCGTTCCTGCTACATTATTCGCCGCCTGGCCCAGGCCGATGAAACCGCCGGCACCAGGTGAGGTAGTCTTGACAGAGGCCCCGGTATAGCAATGGCGTACTGTTATATTGCCTGCGGCCGCATTACCTATGAATCCGCCGGTACGCTGGCCTTTTCCATCAATGGTGCCGTAGAAGGCACAATCTTCCACCTCGGCATGACGGAGGTAACCGAAGAGACCACCTGTCCAGTCGCCTCCGGTGACATCGCCGGTGGCATAGCTGCGGGCGAAATGCTTTTTCCCACCGTTGTCGTTGTTGGCACTGTTTCCAAGGATACCGCCCACTTTGGCCTTTCCGGTCACCTTCATAGTACTGTAGCAGTCGGTGATTGAAGTACCCTCAGTGTCGGCTGTGTTCGGGTTGAGGTCGCCGATAAGGCCACCCACACGTTCGCCCTCGGAGGAAAGCTCACCAGAAGTATGGCATTTTGAAAGTTGGACCCAATGGGTCAAGTAAGGAATAAGGCCACCCACATAGGCACTTCCGGTAACGCCGGCGTTGGTGATGGTGCCTTCGTAGGAGCAATTTGTATAGATGCCGCCGCCAGTATAACCTTGTATACCGCCTGTTACGGTACCTGCGGTGGTAATAGTCATAGTCG
>CAMJJO010000094.1 GCA_946406095.1 uncultured Bacteroidales bacterium
AACCTGATGGAAGAGGTGGTGGTGACGGCATTCGCCACCCAGAAGAAAGTGAACGTCACCGGAGCTATCAGCTCCGTTGGAGGCGGCGACCTGCTGGCCACGCCGGTATCCAACATCGCCAACGCCCTCATAGGCAACACCCCCGGCGTGGCGGGACTGCAGACCTCCGGCGAACCTGGCCGCAATGCGGCGGACATCTACATCCGCGGCGTCTCCACCTATGGCAACGCCACCCCGCTCATTATAATCGACGGAGTGGAGCAGGCCAGCGAGCAGGCCTTCCAGGAGTTCAACGCAATGGATGCCAACGAGATACAGAGCGTCAGTGTGCTCAAGGATGCATCTTCCACCGCGGTTTATGGTGTGCGTGGTGCGAATGGTGTGATCATAGTCACGACCAAGCGCGGATCCGCAGGCAAGCCGGTAATCAATTTCTCCGGAGGCTTCGGCCTCACCTCGGCAAATATGCTCCAGGAGGGCACCACGGCCTATGAGTACGCCCTTTTCCGCAACGAGGCCATACGCAACGAGCAGCGCGGCTACGCCGGCAACGAGGGCCTTTCGGCATATATCTACGACGACTACGACCTCTGGAAATTCAAGAACAACCGCGACTTTACTCCCCAGGAGGTGGATGCTATGCCCGGCCTCACTGCCGAGCAGAAAGAGCAACTAAAGAACACCCCTGCCCTGTACTATGCTGACCACAACCTCTACAAGGAGCAGTTCAACGGAGTGGCTCCCCAGTACCAGGCCAACCTTAACGTGAGCGGAGGAACCGACAGGGTGAAGTACTTCGTATCCTTCGGCTACTTCCGCCAGGAAGGTATCGGAAAGGACGTATCCTACTACGGCGCCAACACCGGGTCTCTTTTCAACCGCTACAACTTCCGTTCGAATTTCGACGTGGCCATCACTCCCCGCACCACCCTCACGGTGAACACCGCAGGGCAGTTCGGCGAGACCACGGGCCCGGGCAACAGCGCGGACGCCTACGACATGGAGGCGCGCTATAAGATAATAATGCAGTACATCTACGACTGCAACCCCTTCATCAGCCCCGGCATAGTGGACGGGCATCTGATCAGCGGCTTCTCCGGCATCGAGGGCTCCATCCAGAATCCTCTTGCGGCCAAGACCAACAGCAACATCGGATTTCAGAACGCGCTGTATAACCTGCTGATGAGCGGCACAGCCACCATCTACAATAGCCTGCTGGACAATACCTTGCGCCTCACTCACCAGATGGACTGGCTGACCCCCGGCCTCAAGGCTCACGCCACGGTTTCCTATCAGGACAACTACAACCGTTATGTGAAATATACCCCCACCCTGCCTGCCTATTCCATACAGCGCAACGCCGACAATCCCCTCGAGTACGATTTCTTCGGCGGTTCGATGGGCGCGGGGTCATTCGAATCCTGGGGCTATTCCAACTGGAACAAGTTCTATGTGGATGCCGGTCTGGACTGGGCCGCGACCTACGGCAAGCACGAGCTGAGCGCCCTGCTGCTCGGCAAGGCTTCCAAATACACTATGCCTTACGACAGCTTCCACGTGCCCTCCGGCATCATGGGTTTCGTGGGGCGCATCACCTATAACTACGCCGACCGCTATATGGCGGAGTTCAACGTTGGCTACAACGGCACCGAGCAGTTCGCGGAAGGCAGGCGCTTCGGCCTCTTCCCGGCAATCTCCGCAGGATGGGTGCCCTCGCTCGAGCCCTGGTTCCCCCAGAACAAGATAGTGAGTTTCCTGAAGATTCGCGCATCGTACGGCGAGGTGGGTAACGACCAGCTTGGGGCCAGCCGCCGCTACTACTATCTGCCCAACACTTGGAAACTGAACCAGAGCGGATACTGGCTGGGCAATGCCGACGGCACCTCGCAGAACGCCTACTATCCCGGCGCCCTCGAGGGCAGCCTGGGCAACCCGGACATCACCTGGGAGCGTGCGCGCAAGTACGATGTGGGCGTGGAATCCAAGTTCTTCGACAGCCGCCTCTCCGCCGACTTCGACTGGTTCTACGAGTACCGTAACAACATCCTCACCACACTGGGCATCATCCCCGCCATCTACGGAGTGCCCCAGGCTGACGTGCCTCCGGCCAATGTGGGAGAAACCACCAACCGGGGTTATGAGCTGGTGCTGGGATGGACCGACAAGATAGGCGACTTCATCTACACCCTCGGAGCGGATATCAGCTACTCCCGCAACAAGATCCTCTATATGGCGGAAGCGAACAACCCTTATCCCTGGATGAACAAGACCGGCCATATGATAGGCCAGCGCTACGGCCTGACCTCCGACGGCCTGTTCAATACCCAGGCAGAGCTGGACGCCCGCCCGTTCAACACCTATACCGGCAACCAGGCCACCCTGGGCGACATCCGCTACAAGAGCCTGGACGGCAATGCGGTGATAGACCAGAACGACATCGGGCCCATAGGCTTCCCGAACTACGCCCTCTATCACTTCAACTTCAAAGTGCAGCTGGGCTGGAAGGGCTTCGACCTCAAGATGCTCTTCACCGGCAGCAAGGACGGATCTTATTATCTGCCAAGCGGCTACACCATCCCGTTCTTCAAGAACGCCGGCAATGCCTGGAAGTGGCAGTACGACGGCCGCTGGACCGAGGAGAAATACCTCGCCGGCGAGGAGATCACCTTCCCCCGCGCCACCTACAGCGCCACTCCCAGCCACAACAACTACCTCGTGAGCGATTACTGGATGAAGTCCAGCGATCACCTCAAACTCAAGAATGTGGAACTCGGCTACACCTTCAACATAGGCACGGCCTCCCACAGCAACATCCTCCAGGCACTGCGCGTGTATGTGAACGCGAACAACGTCTACACCTTCCGCAATGCCCTGACTCCTTACGGCATCGACCCGGAAACCACCGACGGAAGCACCTACGTGTATCCGCTCACCCGGGTATTCATGGCAGGCATCAGTTTCCGGTTCTAAAGAGAAAGAGTTATGAAAAAGATAATTTTCAGTTTCTTTGCAATCTGCATCCTTGGATCCTGCAGCCTCTTCCTCGAGAAGCCGGACACCACCGGCACCGTGGACCAGGACGATGTGTTCTCCACCACCAAGAATGCCGGCTCGGCGCTGATGAGTTGCTACCGCAACATCCTCAAGCACGGCTGGCCGGGCGGAATGGGCATAGGGCACAGCACCTACGGAGCGCTCAGCGGCGAGATAGGCCGCGGATACAGCTGGCACGGCAGTTACATAATCGCCCAGCAGGGGCTCTCGGTGAACGGTGTGGACGGATCCGATTCCGGCACCGACAGCTACGAAAAAAGCTGGAGCTACATCCGCCAGTGCTGGCTGGTGAACGAGAATATAGATAAAGTGGCGGATCTCTCCGAAGGCGACAAGGCCACCGTCAAGGCCGAAACCATGGGGCTGGTCGCCTACAGATATATGGGTATGCTCTACCGCTACGGCGGAGTGCCCATCGTGCGCAAATCCTTCCTCTCCACCGACGATCTCTCCGCTCCCCGCGCGAGCGTGAAGGATGTGGTGGATTACATCTGCGAGCTCTGCGATGCCGCATATGCGGTGCTGCCCGTGAGCTGGCCGGCTGCATACACAGGCCGCCTTACCAAGGGCGCCGTGCTCGCAATCAAGGCCAGGACCCTGCTCTTCGCAGCCAGGCCCCTCTTCAACAGCGCCACCCCATATCTCGACAACGGCGATCATAACGACCTTATCTGCTTCGGCAACTACGACAAAGAACGCTGGAAGGCGGCGATCGATGCCAATGAGGCCGTGCTTGCCTGGGCGGTGGATGCCGGAGTGGAACTCCTGAACACCGGCGGTGCTGGCAAGGGCAACCCCAATCCAAACGCCTTCGACGACTATGCCCAGGCCACTTCCGTGTTTGCCAATCCCGAGATAATCCTCGCCTACAAGCTCGGCAAGCAGGAGGGATGGGAGCCGATGGTGAACTATCTCTGCTGCTCCGCGCACCAGAACGTGAGCCGCTTCGATACCGATGCCAACGGAGTGCTGACCAACCACCTGGAGCAGTATTGGGCAGCCGACGGCACCGAAGTCAGCTGGCCCAAGGTAGGGGAGGCCCTGCCTCATCCCGGCGCCGAGTGGATAACGAAAGTGCTTTCGCTCGAACCCCGTGCCCATGCAGATATCAAGTTCGGCGGTTTCGACTCCGATAACAACCCCGGGGACTACTACTGGTCCAACGCAGGCTGGAACCGTGGCGGCTATGCTGCCGAGAAGAACAAGGCATCCTCGTTCCCAGATCCCATCAACGACGAGAAGGGCTGCGGCGAGCGCACCAAGTTCTTCTACCACGCGGGCAGCCGCACCTGGTGCGAACCTCCGCTCTTCCGTCTCGCAGAAACCTATATGAACCTGGCGGAGGCCTACAATGAATACGGCAACACCGCCAAGGCCTTGGAGAACCTTAACATAGTCCACAACCGTGCAGGCCTTCCGGCCATCACGGAAACCGACCAGGCCAAGCTCCGCGCAATTATCCAGCGCGAAGACGCCGTCGAGTTCTTCCAGGAAAACCACCGCTATTTCGACGTCAAGCACTGGAAACTCCCCAACGTGGGCAACGGCATCTGCGGCGGCCCTATGCGTATGCTTCAGTTCAACATAAAGAATGACGAAGCCGCCACCTGGCCCTTTGCCGCGAAGTGGATTGAAACCTGGTGGGATTCAGTGGTTTACAATGCGTATTGGAGCGACGAGATGCTTCTCGAACCCCTCCCTCAGCTGGAGGTGAACAAGGGCACCACTGTCCAGAATCCCGGATATACCAAATAAAGGAGGCGAGCTATGAACAGATTACTCAGAATGATTTCAGTTGCCGCCGCCCTTCTGGTTGGATTGGGCGCAGCCGCGCAGGACTACGGCACCGCCGCGGTCAGCACCGCCTCCGGCGATGAACTCTACAAGCGCGTGGAGACCAACCTCACCAACAGCTTCATCGGGGCCTTCCCCGGCCTTACCATACTCCACGGCACCGGCGAACCCGGCAGCAACACAGCCAGCTACCTCATCCGCGGGATGGGCAGCTACGGCCTCGGAACCTGGAACCAGGCCCGTCTGTTCGTGGACGGCTTCGAGGTGAATATAGATTATCTCACTTCCATCTCTCCCGCCGAAATCGAGAAAGTGGAAGTACTCAAGGATGCCGCAGTCCTCGCACTCTATGGCGAAAAGGGCGCCAACGGCGTCATCAGTATCACGACCCGCAGGGGAGTGGAAGGGCAGGCGAAGGTGAATGCCCGCGTCCGCTATGGAGTGCAGACCCCGGCCCTTCTGAACAAGCCGCTGGATTCCTACAGGTTCGCCACTCTCTACAATCAGGCCGTTTCCAACGACAAGGGGATGGTATGGTCGCCTGTCTACAGCCAGGCACAGCTTGATGCCTACCGTGACGGCAGCGGGGTGAACACCGACTGGTACGCCAAGGCCCTCCGCGGCAGCGGCAGTTATATGGATGCGGATGTAGTGCTCAACGGCGGATCCAAGGCCGCCCGCTATAACATCAACCTCGACTATCTCGGCAACAAAGGCCTGCTGAATGCGGCGGATACCGACAACACCCGCAACCTCGGTTACCAGCGCTTCAACGTACGGGCCAACCTGGACTTCAACGTGCTCAAGGTGTTCGAGGTGAAGATGGATATCGGAGGACGCATCGAGACCCTCCACCGTCCGAACTACAGCACCGCGTCGCTCTTCTCGAACCTGGCCAAGTATCCTTCCAACATCTACGGAGTGTATGACGATGCCGCCCGCACCCATTTCAGCGGCACAGGCGTCTATCCCAACAACCCGTATGCGTCGGTGAACGGCCTTGGATGGTTCTCGGTGAAGGCCCGCAGCCTGCAGACCAACCTGAGCGTGAAAGAACGGCTGGATATGATAACGGAAGGCCTGTTTCTGGAGCAGGCGGTGTCGTTCTACAGCTACACCCTCAGCACCTATTCCAAGTCGCGCAACTACGCCCGCTGGTATAACGGTGCCACCACCACTACCGACGAAACCACCACCCTCACCGCAAGTGGATACGGCTCCGCCGGCATGCAGGACTGGAAGCAGGGGCGCCTGACCGCTGGGTACGACCGCAACTTCGGCGAGCATAATCTGACTGCCCGCCTGAACTGGGGCATCTCTGCTTACAAGGGCGACGGCTACTTCTCGTTCAAGTACAACACCCTGAACTTGAATGGCCTGGTGCATTATGACTATGCCCACCGCTACATCGCGGAACTCGGCTTCTCTCACTTCGGCAATGATGCTTTCGCTCCCGGGCACCGCTGGCATACTTATCCGGCCGTTTCGGCCGCCTGGGTGGCCTCCAGCGAGGATTTCCTGAAGGGTGCCGGCTGGGTGCAGTTCCTGAAGTTCCGCGCTTCTGCCGGCCTCACCGGCTTCTCGGAGTCGAAGGCCACCAACATCCTTAACGACTTCAACTCCAACGGACGTTACCTCTACAAGGATTACTACACCTACAGCTACATAGGAGCCTTCTATATGGGCTCTCCCGCAGCCGAATGGCAGAACAGCCTGGTGCCCATGTTCAATCCCAACGATGAAATCGGTCCAGAAAAGAGCCTCAAGCTGAACATAGGCCTGGACGCCACCCTGTTCGGAGGCCTGCAGCTCACGGCGGATGCCTTCCTGGACCGCCGCACCGGCATCCTCACCCTGGACAAGTCGCTCATGGGCTACTACGGAAAGCAGTATTCCTTCTCCAACATAGGAGAAATGACCAGCCGCGGCTTCGAGCTGTCGGCGGAGTAT
>CAMJJO010000095.1 GCA_946406095.1 uncultured Bacteroidales bacterium
TTCGCCATCTGGATGAACGTCAACCTCGGAAAGGACGCCTTCGTGATCCAGTTCATCCTCTGCATTCTTTCCTCGTTCCTGGGGCTCTACAACTGGAGCAGGAAGGGCAAGTATCTAGATTGATACCCTGTAGCTTCCAGCCTCGTATTCCCTGCCCTCGCTTTCGCCAGGGAGGATAACCGTAGCGGTGGCGCCTTCGGGGATGGTGAACTTCCAGGTCCAGTCATCTCCATCGTACTTCCAGGAGCTCTTGACAGTGCCTGCGGCCGACTCATATTCGGCATCGAGGCTGCCCAGACGCTTGTCGGGCACGGGTGCCATTATAATATGCTTGAAGCCAGGTTCCGCCTTGTCGGCCGAGATGCCGGCAGCGGTTTCCCAGATCCACTCGCAGACGCAACCATAAGCATAGTGGTTGAAGCTGTTCATGCCTTTCGGACCCATTCCTTTTTCGAGGGTATAGCTGTTCCAGCGCTCCCAGATGGTGGTAGCGCCATTGTCCACTGAATAGAGCCAGCTGGGGTTCTTGCGCTGGAAGAGGAGATCCCAGGCAATATCCACCATGCCGTTTTTGGTAAGGGTTTCCATAAGGATGGATGTGCCGAGGAATCCCGTCTGGAGGCAGCCGTCGTGCTCCGCGAAATTGGCGCGCAGTCTGGCGCACATGGCATCCTTCGCTTTGCCCTCCACCAGTTCGTTCCTCAGAGCGAACAGGGCAGGAGTCTGCATGGTATTGAGAATCTCGAGTTTGAAGGTGCCGTCTGGATTCATGAATCGGGTGCGGATATAATCCCTCGCTTCTGCCTCCATCTGCCCGTACTTAGCGGCATCGCGACCGGTGGCGGCAGCCATATCCTTCATATATCCGGCATCCATCGCCCAGTAACAGGCGCCGAGATAGCTCCAGTATTCCTTTCCTTCCGGACGACGCAGCCACTCGCCTTTCGGCCCGCGATAGAAAGCCCCGCGTCCGTTACTCTCGAGGGGTTCATAGCTCAGCCAGTCCGCCCACTCATAGTCCCCGTTTTCATCGGCGACCGCAGCGTGGTCGAACTTGGTTTCGTTCACATGAGACACGTATTTCTCCATCGCATCCCAGTTTTCGTCGATTATTGCGGTATCGCCGAATTGCTTCCACACGGTCCAAGGGACGATGACTCCGGCATCAGCCCATCCAAGACGCATCATATTTCCACCGTACTGTGCCTTTGGTGCCACTCCGGGGAATGCTCCGGTCTCCGACTGGGAATCACGCATATCCCTCATCCACTTGTGGAAAAAGGCGTCGGTGTTGGCAAAGAATGTTCCGGTTTCCGTGAATACCTGCGTATCGGCGGTCCAACCGAGGCGCTCGTTGCGCTGAGGGCAGTCCGTGGGCACGGAAAGATAATTGGAAAGCTGCCCCCAATAGGTATTGGATATAAGTTTGTTGATCAGCTCGTCGCCGGTTTCGATCTGGCCGGTCTCGAGGTCCTTGCTGATAGAGGTCACCGGGATGGAGGCAATGCTCTTGATCTTGACCTCATCGGTGGCCGTGACCGAAATGTAGCGGTAGCCGAAGAAGGTGCAGCGTGGTTGATACCTCTCGTATCCTATTCCATTGAAGGTATAGTCCGCGCGGAAACAGTCGGCCGGAGTGCGGAGATTGGTGCGGTGCACGCTCCCCTCGGGGCCGTCCATGCCGCGGCTCCTGGCGCCGTTGCCGTCGTTCAGAATCTCTCCGGGAAGGCAGGTCAGCACAGTCCCCTTCTTTGCCTTGAACTTGAAGTACGGAACAGCGGCGGCATTCTGCCCGAAGTCCACCACCAGGGTTTCGCCGGGTTTCAGGGTAATCATGCCACCGGAGTTGAATTCATCTTCTTTCACCACAGTTCCGAAGGCATCCTCACCGGCACCCTCCACATCCTTCCAGATGTAGGCATACACGGGCTTGAGAGCCTTGTCGTAGCGATAATACACTTCCGCCCCCTCGCTGGGGAAAATCTTCCCGTGGAATTCAGTGTTGATTTCTGGGGTGGAAAGCTTGTTAGAGGCCTTGAAGCCAGGATGCTCGCGGGCATCGAAGGTTTCCCCGTCGAAGATGGCGGCGTGTTTCACAGGCCCTGCGATGCCGGCTTTCCAGGTCTCTGTGTCCGTGCCGAAAAGTTTCTTGGTGCCGTCGGAATAGGTAAGCTCCACCACGGAACGGAATGCACATTTGCGCCCCACCATCCCCTCATGGCCGGCTGGAGTGACAATCTTGTCCGCCCACCAGCCCGGGGTCACCTGGGCAGAGAAGACATTCTCTGCACCGGCCGCCGTCACCACGGCATCGCTGACGTCGTAAGTGAATGAATACTTGGTCTTTTCGTTGTGGGTAAAACCGGGCTTAAGCGCCTCTTCGCCTATCGGAGTGCCGTTCACGTAGAGTTCATAAACGCCCAGGCCGGCGGTCATCCAGACGGCCTTCTTCAGCCTCTTTTCGTTTTTGAACCCCGCCAGGAACCAACTCGCCCCGTCCGCCGCGAGATTATTCGTCTCACCCTGAACCTTTCCTTCCACTACAGGAGCATTTGCTGCGGAAATCCATTCAGACAAAGCCCATGCTGAATCATCCAGCGGTTCCGTACGTTCTCCGGCAATTCTTCTCGAGATATTGCAAGATTCAAAACTGAGGGCCGCTGCAGCGGCACACAAAACAATAAGCACCCTCTTTTCCATAGGCTTTCGCTTTAAAGTAGCTTTATCATTTGACTCTGAGGTAATCTATGAGTGCGGGAATCTCCGTCTGAGCGTTGATAATCTTGACCTTGTTGCATCCGGTGTGGAACTTCAGGGTCAGCGGTACGCTCCCAAATCCTTCTGTAGCAGGGAGTTCCACTTCCTGGGTCCTGCCATTCACATCCAACGTCAGGCTGCAGGCTTCGGAAGAGCAGTACACCAGTTCCGCCTCGCACTTTCCGCCACTGAAACGGTGTACGTCCAGTTCCAAACGGTTATCTTCCGATCCGCCAAGCCCCCGGACCACCGCACCGCAGGATGCACCTTCCGTAGGCACGTAATCCGCACCGCCCTTGCCTATATCGTTGTAGGTGGGAATGAATCCCCACTCAGCCTCGTAATTCTTCTGTTCGATTCCTTTCAAACCCTTGACAGTCAGGATCTTTGCACTGTGGGCAGGCAGTTCCATACTGATACGATCCACGTTTCCTAGGTCTTCCCTGCGCACGACATCACGCAGCTTCACTTCGCCCTCGAATGCCAGCAGTTCCAGAGGGCATTCGAAATGATGGGGCTCATCCGAAGGGTTGTAGAGCGCCACCGCCCTTTCCTTGCCACGGTGGATCTTGATATCCTTCACCAGCACATATCCAACTCCGTCATACTTGACCACCTGCGGCTGGATACCAAGCGGGTCCTGGTTGAGTGCGATCAGTTCGGGGTTGGTCACCAGCTGGCGGGTATCGTCCGGCAGATATGCCAGGTCGCATCCGAGCATCAGCGGCGAGCTCATGATGCACCAGAGGCCGAAGTGGGCTTCTTCCTCCTGGAAGGTAAGGCCCTTGCCCCTCAGCAGGCCGGATGCTTTGTTGCCATAGCCCACCACCAGCATATCCATGTCGTTGTATTTGCCGCCTCCTGTGTAGGCCGACAGATACATATTCTTGCCCATCACATACACTATCGACTTCCATTCGGGGTAGATGTCCCCGCTTATGCGCCAGGAATCCCCCGCCTCGTTCACCCAGGTGCCGGGATAGTGCCAGCGGCAGATATTGACTTTCACAGGGTGCGTGGAAACGCTGTCGATGACCTCTCGGATACGCAGGTAGCGTTCTTTTTCGGAGAGTTTCAGGTGGTTGCCGCCGCAGAAATCTATCTTGATGAAATCGAAACCCCAGTCATTGAAATAAACCTGGGCATCCTGGATGTCGTGGCCCCAGAGGCCGGCTCCCATTCCGTAAATATCCTTGTTGTATCCGCTGCCGCAGGTATTGTCGCCGGCATCACTGTAGATACCTGCCTTGAGCCCCAGGGAGTGGATATGATCCGCCACCTGACGCAGTCCGCCCGGGAACCGGATGGGGTTCGGGGTCATGAATCCCCGGCTGTCCCGGAATCCGAAATGCCCGTCGTCGATATTGACATAATTGAATCCCGCGTCGGCCAGCCCCGTGGATTTGAGAAGGTCTGCCTGCTGCATTATCAGGGTGTCGGAAATATCGACCATGAACGCATTCCAACTGGCCCAGCCCATCATAGGGGGCTGGACTTTTTCCGTCGGATGCGAACAAGCGACAGCCATTACTGCAGTGAGAATGATAATGTGGATTCTTTTCATAATATGTGAAGTATCATATTAAGTCCTATTGCTATGAGCACCACTCCGCCGAAGATCCGGGCAGCGTTGCCGAAGCGGCGCCCCAGAGCCTTGCCGCCGGCGAGCCCGGCCACTACCGAAAGTGCCGTGACTGCAAAGACGAAGGCAAGCGGGATCAGCATTCCTCTGAACGGGACTCCTTCCATCGAACTGGCAGCCCCCACCGCAAGCGCGTCGATGCTGGTGGCGATTCCGGCAAGTATGATATTGCGGAGGCCGTCGAGACGAAGTTGCTCTTCCGCACCCCGGATGCCGCCGATCAGAAGGGATCCTCCCACATAGAGAAGGAGGGCGAAGCCGATCCATCCCGCATACTTGCTGACAAGTGCGTACAACGCGCTTCCCAAAAACCATCCTGCGAACATCAGGGCCGTCTGGATGATGGCGAAGGCCAGGGCGATGACGGCAATTCCCTTGCTGCCGGAACCACTATTTTCGCCGGAGTTTGCCAGGCCGGTTCCGGAACAGAGGGAAACGGCAAAACAATCGGCGCAGAGCGAAACGGCTATGAGGAAGGCTTCGAGTATGCTCATTGCGGACGGAATTCCTGACGGTTGACAATGGAACGGCCGAGGGTGAGGGAATCGGCATATTCAAGGTCGTCCCCGAACCCGAGGCCGCGGGCGAGAGTGGAGACCCTGGCGGCCAGGCCGGCAATCTTACGGTAAATATAGAAAGATGTCGTCTCCCCTTCCACGTCTCCGCTTAGGGCGAGGATCACCTCCGCCTTTCCGGGGGCTTTCCCGAGCCTCTCCACCAGGGCTTCGATGGCCAGATCTCCCGGGCCGATGCCGTTGATGGGGGAGATGATGCCGCCAAGAACATGGTAGACCCCGTGGTACTGGCCGGTGGCCTCGATGCTCATCACATCCCGCACGCTCTCCACAACGCAGATGGTGTCGTGGTCTCTCTTGGCATCGCCGCAGATACCGCAGATCTCGGAATCAGCTATCATATTGCACTCCTTGCAATAATGGACGTTTTCTGCGAGACTGTCGATGGCGCCGGCAAAGTGGTGGATGTTCTCGGCCGGCTGGCGAAGCAGGTGCAGGGCAAGGCGCAGTGCACTTCGTGCACCGACCCCGGGCAGCGAGGAGATAGCCTCCACCGCCTCCTGCAAAACTTTAGAAGGGTAATCAATCATTTCCAGTACAAATATATAAAATATTATTTGAATGTGGAGCCATGGGAGACGACAGTAGGGGGCATGGGTTTCCTTCCCAATGTAAAAAAACACGCAAATGTGGGCGAAAAAAGAAATTTTTGCCTACATTTGCAGGCTGACTTGTCCGTGACGTCAGCTAACCCGTAAATATTAACCCTTCCAGCGCCCTAGGAGCGCCGGGAACAAATTGGAAGTGGAATGATCAGCATTTTCTACAAGCAAGGAGCTGACATTAACGTAAGCCAGCACGAAACGGATTTTGCCAAGCTGAGCAAAGAGAACGTGCTTTGGATAGATCTCCTGTCTCCCACAGGAGATGAAAAACGCGCGACAGAAAGCTTTCTGGGGACCGAGATCCAAAGCCGGGCGACGGCCGAGGAGATCGAGAGTTCATCCCGTTTTTCCGAGAATGACCGGGCGATTTTCGCCAATACGAACTTCCTGTCGCCGGCCGATGACCAAATGGCCATCGACCCTGTGTCGTTCATCCTGGTGGGAGACGTACTGACCACACTGCGCGAAATACCTCTAAGGTCTTTCACCTCGCTGCAACGCCGCATTCAAGCGAGGCCGGCTCAGTTCGGCAGCGGTTGGACGGTGTTCCTTTCCATAATGGATCAGCGTGTCGACCTTGATGCAGATATCATCGAGCTGATGGCGAAGGACACTTCGCAGTTCAGCAAGCGCATCAATCAGAAGGAGGATATAAACGAAGACTTCCTCTTGGATATCAATCAGTTGCAGGAGAATGCGATGTTCGTTCGCGAGAACATCGTGGATAAGCAGCGCCTGATTACGAACCTGCTGAAGAGCGGCCGTACGCCGGATATCTACGATGCCAAGTTGAACGTACTTCTGCAGGATATCGGGTCGCTCATCAATCACACGAACTTCACTTTCGAGAGGCTGGAGTATATGCAGGAGACCGTCGTGGGTATCATCAACCTGGACCAGAACAACATAATGAAGATCTTCACCTTCATTTCGCTGTTGCTGATGCCTGCCACCCTGGTTGCAAGTTTCTATGGAATGAACGTGAAACTTCCCTTCGACGGCTGGCAGTGGGCCTGGGTTCTGCTTCTCGGGCTTATGGCCCTCATCGTCTTCGGAGCCTGGTTCATCTTCCACCGGAAGAAGATGCTATAGGGGATT
>CAMJJO010000096.1 GCA_946406095.1 uncultured Bacteroidales bacterium
ACAAGGGCGGAGCCGTCATTTATATCGATAAGGTTGGAATTGTTCTCGGAAGTTCCGGTGAAGAATACACCGAGGGCGACGGCGGCGGCCATCGCAAGTGCAGCGCCGGCCCAGTACCATACGCGGCGGGCACCACGGGCGGCAGCGGAGCCGGAAGCGGATGCAGCAGAGGCTGCGGTGGCGGCCGCCATCGCATCGAGACGGGCCGAAATGGCCTCCCAGGCCCCTGCTGGAGCAGGTTCCTGAGCCTCTTCCATTATCGACCTGACCTGAAGGTCAAAATCCTCGTTAAAACTCTTTTGCATCTTAAAATCTCTCTTTTATCTTTGTCTGCAGCAAGGTTCGCGCGCGCTGAAGCTGCGAGCGTGAAGTGGTTTCCGAAATCTCCAGGGCCTCTGCTATCTCCTTATGGGAGAAACCCTCGATGACGTACATGTTGAAGACCGTCCTGAACCCGGGAGGCAGGGCGGCAATCATCTTGCACAATTCCTGATATCCTATGGTCTGGACCGGAGTAGGATCCTCGCTGCTGATGCCCCACGCGGCTTCCACATCTTCGGTTTGCCTGAGCACGTCTTTCTTCCGTAAACTCATCAATGCCGTATTGACAAAGATCTTGCGGGCCCAGCCTTCGAAAGAACCCTCTCCCGAATAACTGTCCAGCTTGGTGTACAATGTCACAAAGCCATCCTGAAGGATGTCTGCGGCCGCTTCCTTATCCCCTCCCATATATCGCATGCAAACTGCGAACATCTTGGAGGACAGGGCATCGTAAACGGCCTTCTGAGCCAGCCTGTCGCCATTTTTGCACTGCTCGATGACATCAGGCCCCAGGGCATTGCCAGCCTTGCCGGGTTCCCGTTCTCGACTTTTAAGATGCGCTTTACTTCCGAAAAGTTGCATCTTGAAAACAATGTATATGCAAAAATAACCAATTAACTGCAAAAAAGCACTATTTTTGTATAGATTGCTTGTGATGAGAAAACTGCTATTCATAGCCGCGGCCCTGCTCTTCCTGCTTCCGGGAAGGGTTCAGGCGCAGGATCCCCGCCAGCAGAATGTGCTGGAAACGATGCTCATAGGAGCGGTCGCCAGCATGCAGTCCGGCGATGTAGACACTGCCGTCAAACATCTTGAATACCTGAACAAAAACTTCCCCGGCAACGATGCCGTCAACTACTGGCTTGGAGTCTGCCATGCACTCAAAGGCCGCAATGCAGAGGCGGAGGCATGCCTGGAAACCGCCGCAAAGGCAGACAGCACAAATCTCTGGTACCAAGACAGTTATGCCAGTCTCCTGTTCTCCGAAGGCAAGGGGGAAAAAGCCGCCGCAATCTATCTGGACCTGATGAAAAAGCATCCGGGCAAATTCACCAACGCATATACTCTCACGCTCCTGGGCAATCAGTCTCTTGCAGAGTATAAAGATTCCCTGGCGATGGAGAGTTTCGAAAAGGCGCTGATGATTTCGCCGGACTACACCCCGGCCATCCTTGGCAAGAGCGAAGTCTACCGGATGCGCGGGAACATCCCCGGATTCTTTGCGACCGTGAATGAGATGGTGCAGAATCCTGCCTTGAACCCATCATATAAGTGCGACTACGTCAACCGGCTCCTGCAGCACATCGACTATAATTTCTATCGCATGTGGGGCGCGCAGCTGGATTCGCTGGTAGCCACCTGCGCCAACGTTCATCCCTCGGACAGCAGTGCCCTGCGCCTGGCGGGAAGCTGGTTCTACGGCACCGAGCGCAAGGAGAAGGGCCGGGAGTATTTCACCCGGTTCGTGCAGGCATACCCCGAGAGCATCGATGCCCAGTTCCTGCAGCTGCAGGTGCTGATGGACGAAGGCAGCACCGCGAAAGAGATCATCGACCAATGCGAAACCATCATCCGCGTAGGTGGAGAGAAGAACCCCAGGGTGATGCCGGCGCTGGCAACCATAGGGGACACCTACCATCAGCTCGGGCAGGACAAGAATGCCTACAAGGCCTATGAAAGGGCGCTCAAGGCAGATCCGAACTATCTGCCGGTGCTGAACAACTACGCCTACTACCTCAGCCTGCAGAAGAAAAAACTGAAGAAGGCGGCGGCGATGAGCAAGATAACGGTGGAGAAGGATCCGGACAACGCCACCTATCTGGACACTTACGGATGGATACTGTTCCTTCAGGGGAAGCCCCAGCAGGCGAAGCCCTACTTCAAGCATGCCATGCTCTACGGCGGCCGGGACAGCGCCGTCATCCTTGAGCACTATGCAAAGGTGCTGGATGCGCTGGGGGAAAAGGATCTCGCCAAGTCTTTCTATATGCTGGCAGAGAAAAAGAAGAGCGGACAATGAGAAAAGCGGCACTCATAATGCTGATGGCAGTTCTTGTATGCACACAGGGGCTGGCGCAGAAGTCCTCCCAGGGCAGCAGCCAGAAGAAGGCAAAACTGGAGCGGGAGATTGCCATTCTGGACCAACAGCTGAAAGAGAATGCCGGCAAGGTGCGCAGCGCCAACACCGCCCTGAAACTCACCCGCAAGAAAATCAGTTCCCGCAAAAGCCTGGTCAAGGAGAGCGAGGCTCAGATCTCGATGCTGGACAGGCGCATCCGGGAGAAAGACCATAAGATAGACAGCCTGGAGCGGAGGTACGACCTTCTTTCCACCAACTACGAAAAGCTCGTGCGCACCGCTTATAGGAACCGCGACACCCGCATATGGTATATGTATCTCCTTTCCAGCGATGGGCTTACGCAAGGCCTGCGTCGCTTCGGCTACCTCAAGAGCATGGCCGGAGGGCTGAATGCCCAGGCGCTGGAGATAAAGGACACGCGCGCAAAGCTGGAGGAAGAGAAGGCCGGCCTGCAGAAGCTCCGCGAAGAGGCCAGCGTGCTGCGCTCTGCCCGCGTGGGTGAGCTGAAGAAGCTGGAAGCCGACGAGAGCCAGTCCCAGCAGCTGGTCGCCAGCCTCAACAAGGATAAGGCCCGTTACCAGAAGGAACTGGCTGCTAAAAAGAGGCAGGTGGAGGCCCTGAAGGCCGAAATGAACAAGATGGTGAAGAAGTCGGCCTCCAAACCCAAGACCGCCGTGGATGAGAAACTGGACAAGGAGTTCGCCACCAACATGGGCAAACTCCCCTGGCCGGCGGACGGCCCCGTGGTGGATTCATTCGGCAAGCACTATCATCCCGTATACAAGAACGTCGAGCTCCCCTTCAACAACGGCATGAACATAGCCCTTGCCAAGGACACAGCCATCAAGGCCGTGTTCGACGGAGTGGTTGCCAACGTGGTAGTGATTCCCGGCTACAACCAGTGCATTCTGGTTCAGCACGGAGGATACTTCACTTTCTACTGCAAGCTTGCCAGCGTGAATGTGAAGGCTGGAGACAAGGTCAAGACCGGGCAGGTGCTGGGCCGTGTGGACACCATCGCCGGTGAAACCCAGCTGCATTTCGAACTCTGGGAGGGGAAGACACCCCGCAATCCCGAACTCTGGCTTAAATAATCAATTCGCACACCAGTTTCCCGAGCCATGCGACCACCCAGGCCACTGCCATGGTGTAGGCACAGATGCCCCAGGCCCAACTCCAGCGGCCGGTTTCATTCTTGATGGCCACGAAGGTGGCGATGCAGGGGAAATACAGCAACACGAAGATCATGAAGGCCACGGCCACCGGCAGGGGTACGCTATTCTTCAGGGCGCTCTGGAGGGCGGTGTCGTTTTCGTCCACTTCAGTTCCCTCTTCGCCAGCATACATCACTCCCAAAGAACTGACTACCAGCTCTTTGGCAGCAACACCGGTAAGCAGACCCACATCCATTCTCCAGTCGAACCCAAGCGGATCCAGAGCGGGAGCGACTGCCTTGCCGATATGCCCGAGCCAGCTCTGTTCCTGCTGCTCCGAACGCGGCAGGCCTTCGTTCTTGGGGTAGTAGCCCAAGGCCCAGATTACGATGGAGGCAATAAGGATGGTGGTTGCCATCTTCTGAAGATACTGCCTGCCCTTCTCCCAGGTATGCCGTCCAATTGCCTTGGCGGTGGGGATGCGGTATGGCGGGAGTTCCATCACGAAGGGGAGATCATCGTCCTTTATGATGCGCTTCAGCACCAGGGCGGAAAGAATCGCCAGCACGACCCCCAGCAGATAGATGCACATCAGCGCCAGCGCAGGGCTCTGGGGGAAGAAGGCCCCCACCAGCAGCACGAAAATAGGCAGGCGGCCGGCGCAGCTCATGAAGGGAATGAGTGCGATGGTGATGAGCCTGCTCTTGCGGCTCTCGATGGTGCGGGTGGCCATTATTGCCGGCACGTTGCAACCGAATCCCATCACCATGGGGATGAAACTCTTGCCGTGCAGCCCGAGCCGGTGCATCAGTTTGTCCACAATGAAGGCGGTGCGGGCCATATAGCCAGAATCCTCCATTATGGAAATGAAGAAATAGAGAATGAGGATGTTGGGGAGGAACACAAGTACACTCCCCACACCCGCGATTATGCCATCCACCAGCAGATCTTTCAGCCAGCCATCCGCCATCAGAGATGCAACCAATGCTCCGAACTTTCCAACCAGCCAGTCTATCCAGTTCATAGGGTACTCCCCCAGAGTGAAGGTTGCGGTGAAGATGAGATACAATATGGCTATGAAGATGGGGAAGGCCAGCCACTTGTTGGTGACGATGGCATCTATCTTGTCGGTCAGGGTACGCTTCGGCGCAGCCTCGGCGTGTGTATAAGTCTCGGTTAGGGCGCCCTGGATGAAGGCATACTTGGCATCCACGATGGCTGATTCGGCGTTGGTGCCGAGGATTCGCTGGATGCGCTTCTGCTCCTCGTCGCAGGCAATCAGTGCCTCGTCCGCCACAGCGCAGCCGGAAATGACTTTCACCACCTCGGAATCATCTTCCAAAGCCTTGATTGCCAGATAGCGGGTGGAGTACCGGGCGCGGAGGTCCTTATCCTGCTGGAGGATGAGCTTGATGCGGTCTATGCTCTGCTCCAGTTCCCGCCCGTGGTTGATGTGGATATGGCGCGCGAAACTGGGAGAATGGCTCTCGTACATCTCTATAATCGTGTCGAAGAGATGGTCGATGCCTGCTCCGTCGCGGCTGACGGTGGGGCATACCGGCATTCCGAGCAGGTGCCCGAGCTGCTTTGCATCTATGCTGTCCCCTTTGGCCTGAAGCTCGTCGTACATATTCAGGGCCATCGCGACCCTGAGGTTCATATCGATCAGCTGGGCGGTCAGATAGAGATTGCGCTCGATGTTGGAGGCGTCCACCACGTTCAGGACCACGTCCGGGGTATGTTCGAGGAGATTCTTGCGGACGTAGAGTTCTTCCGGGCTGTAGGCGGAAAGAGAGTATGTGCCGGGAAGATCCACAAGGGTGATTTTGTAGCCCTTGTAGTCGAAATGCCCCTCCTTGGCATCCACGGTCACGCCGCTGTAGTTGCCCACGTGCTCGTGAGAGCCGGATGCTATGTTGAAAAGAGAGGTCTTGCCGCAATTCGGGTTGCCTACCAGGGCGACGCGTATGTTGTGGCCGCGCTCTTCGGCCAGCTCGACTATCTCTCTGTCGAGAATGGCCGGAAGCGACTCGCCGGCATGCTCTTTCTGTATATGGAGTTTTGCTTCTTCTTCGCTGATGACCTCGATTTTGGAGGCTTCCTCGCGGCGGAGCGAGACCTTGTATCCAAGTATCTCGTATTCGATAGGATCCTTGAGCGGAGCATTCAGCACCACACGAACGGCCTTCCCGCGTATAAAGCCCATCTCTATGAGGCGCTTGCGGAAACTGCCGTGCCCGGAAACCTTCGCTATTACGGCCCTTTCGCCGGTATGTAGATCTGAGAGTTGCATTTTACGCTGCAAAGATATATGGCCTTTTCCTTTTGAACAATCGCAATTTATTGGTATTTTTGCAGAAACCTGAACTTTATATGGCAGAAGAAGTAAAAGCATCCCGCAGAATCCAGACCTCGATTCTGAATGCTGCGGAGCATAAGGCACTCGTCTGGCTGGCGGCGCGTCAGCCAAGGTGGGTCACATCCAACACACTGACCTGGATAGGAATCCTGGGGTCGGTAATCATAGCGGCAGGCTATATCCTTTCCAACTGGAACATAAACTGGCTTTGGCTGGCATCCTTCGGCTTCGTAGTCAACTGGTACGGGGATTCGCTGGATGGCAATCTTGCCCGCTTCCGCGGCACCCAGAGGCCCATCTACGGCTACTATCTGGACCATACCGTAGACGCTATCAACGAGGTGCTGATGTTCATGGGCATCGGGATTTCCGCCCTTCTGAACATCTGGCTGGCAGTAGCCGGACTTATCCTCTACCTCCTGCTGACGCTGAACGTGAGCATGAACGCCCATCTGAAGAAGGAGTTCAAGCTCACCTATGCCAAGATGGGGCCGACTGAACTCAGGCTGATCCTGATCATCATCAACACCCTCTATATCTTCATCCCCGCTCTGCGTGAGCATTCGTGGGACGTGACCATCTTCGGATACGAGTTCGAACTCGGAGCATTCGACTATGCAGGCATTGTCATAGTCGTGATGCTGACGCTGGTGTATGTGGTGAGCATCCTTAAAGATCTGGACGAATACGCCCATATAGATCCGCCCAAACCCTGGAACGGCTGATGCAGCTGATTTCCATCCACGAGCTCGA
>CAMJJO010000097.1 GCA_946406095.1 uncultured Bacteroidales bacterium
GCCGTTTCGCCTTCACCGAAGGCCAGAAGGGCGTTCTGAAGAGGATGCGCAGGATTACTCCCGAAGCAAAGACCGTCTTTGCCGCATCCATCAGCAATCACCTCCAGCTCACACCCGAGCTTCTCCGCTTTGCCGGCACCGCCAGCTATATAACGGAAAATCCCTGCGGTGCAGGGACTTACCTTGATAATCTTTCAACCGAAGCTCTTAAGAAGGACCTGTCCGACCACAAGCTTCCGGAAGATTTCCTGAAGAAACTCTTTACCCAGATTTCCGTCTGGGAAAAGCTCTAGATCCGTTTGAGAATCTGTTCTGTCTCTGCTTCGTAACCAGGTTTACGGAGCAGGGCGAACATGTTCTTCTTGTAGGCCTCCACACCGGGCTGGTTGAAAGGATTCACGCCCAGGACGTATGCGCTGATGCCGCAGGCGAACTCGAAGAAATAGAAGATGGAGCCGAGGTTGTAGGCATCTATCTTCTCCACCGCAACCTCGATCTGAGGCACTCCACCGTCGATATGGGCGAGTTTCGTGCCAAGGGCGGCCATGGCGTTGCAATGCTCCACGTGCTGGCCGGCGAGGTAGTTGAGCTGATCCAGGTTCTGCTCGTCGGAACCGATGACTATGCTGCGCTGTGCCTTCTCGACCTTGACGACGGTCTCGAACATCACGCGGTCCCCTTCCTGGATGAACTGTCCTACTGAATGCAGGTCGGTGGTGAAATTGACGGACGCGGGGAATATACCCTTGAGGTCCTTGCCTTCGGACTCGCCGTAAAGCTGCTTCCACCATTCACCGAGATACTGGAATTTGGGATTGTAGTTAACCAGCACCTCCACTTTCTTCCCAAGCTTGGAATAGAACAGGTTACGCATCGCCGCATATTCTACGGCAGCGTTCTTCTCCCCTTTCTTGAGGAGTTCCGCACGCTCATCGGCAGCGCCCTTCAGCATTGCCCGCACGTCGAAACCGGCGAGGACGATGGGCAGCAATCCCACGGGAGTGAGAACGGAGAAACGGCCTCCCACATTGTCCGGAACCACGAAAGTGCGGTAGCCTTCCTGGGTGGAAAGGGTCTTGAGAGCGCCCTTCTTTGCATCGGTGATAGCCACGGTGCGCTCTGCGGCCTCGGCCTTGCCATATTTCTTTTCGAGATAGTCTTTTACGATACGGAATGCGACGGCAGGCTCGGTGGTGGTGCCGGACTTGGAAATGACCACGCATGCGGTATTGCTCTGCTCCACGAGGTCCATCAGCTCGGCAAGATAGTCTTCGCTGAGGTTATTGCCGGCGAATGCGATGCGGATGGTTCCCTCGGGACGCACGAACTGGTGGGACAGTGCCTCAATGGCGCAGCGGGCGCCGAGATAACTGCCGCCAATGCCGATCACTACGGCGAGGTCGACCCCGCGCTTCTGCCAATCGGCCTTGATGGCCTCACAGTCTGCAATCAGGCTTTCCGGGATATCGACGGGAAGGGTTTTCCAACCAAGAAAATCATTGCCTGCGCCCTTTTCGGACTCCAGAACATCAAAAGCGGCAAGAGCCTTGCCGACATATTCCTTATAATCAAATTCTTTTACGAAGGAGCTGCAGCCCCCTAATTCTACTTTAACCATAGTCTTTAGATTTGCACAAAATTACAAAAATCTTCTTACATTTGTGGCTATGACACTCAAAAACCTAACAGTCATCGCAGCAGCGGCGCTGCTGGCCCTGACATCCTGCGCCGGAAATAAGGCCGGTTTTCCTAAGATAGATCAGAACGGTAAAACCGCTATTGTAGCCCACCGTGGCTTCTGGAACTGCGAAGCTGCCGGTTTTTCCGAGAATTCCATCGCATCTCTCAAGGCTGCCCAGGACAATGGCTTCTGGGGCAGTGAGTGCGACGTCCACATCACCACCGACGATGTGGTGCTGGTGTTCCACGACAATAAGATCAACGGGGAACGCATAGACACCTGCGCCTCCACCCACTTTGCCGATTACCGCCTTCCGAACGGCGAAACCATCCCTACCATCGACGAGTATCTCACCCAGGTGGAAAAGTGCGACAAGACCATCCTGGTGCTCGAGCTCAAGGAAGAAATCACCATGGAGCGTGAAGATCTGCTCGTAGACAAGTGCATCGCGGCTCTCGAGGCTCACAACCTGCTGGATCCCAAGAGGGTTGTATTCATTTCCTTCAGCAAGTATATGTGTGACCGGATCGCTGCTGAATTCCCCGAATTCATCAATCAGTACCTGGAGGGTGACTTCTCTCCCGAGGATCTTGCCGCAGGTGGCATCAACGGTTTCGACTATGAGAGTAAGGTCGTCAAGAAAGACAGCACCATCGTGGCTCGTGCTCACGAACTCGGGATGTCCACCAACGTCTGGACTGTCAACAAGGCTGAGGAGATGCAGAGATTCATCGATCTGGGCATAGACGCAATCACCACCAACGAACCGCTGGTGCTGCGTGAACTCCTTGGAGATAAGGAATTTAAGCTTTAGGGCTTACTTGTTGTAAGCTTTTACGACGCCTGGTTTGTCGAAAGCAATCCGGGCGTCTTCTATTGTCTCTTCGCCCTTGCGGGTGATGGTCCATTTGTCCATCGTCATCAGTTCCCAGATGCGATCGGCGGTCGCAGGGGCCGCAAAGCGGATCTGCAAGGCCGGCTTCAGGTTCTCGTTGAGCACCACGTAGGTCCCGATCACGCCCTCTTCCCTGGAGATATGGTTGCTCAGGAAAGGAAGATTGCGGGTGATGATGGGCTTCTCGTAGCGTGTGTCTTCGAACTCCAGGATATACTGGGGCTTGCCCTCATAGACCTGGACGCGCTTGCGCACGATGGTAGTGTCCCCGGAAGGATATCTGCCGTTGTATTCAGCCTTGAAGGGGTTGAACATCTTATGCAGGAATTCGGGCGTGGAGATGCTCCCGACCTCTTTTTCCATCTTCACGAACTTGAGGTCCATGGGGGTCTCCTTGGTGCCGCCGCCGTGAACGGGCATGATGAGGGCCTTGCGGTTCACTATCTCCTTGAACCAGGCTTCTTCGGCCTCCTGTGCAGGATCCATGAACACACGCACCACCACCGGGCAGTCATATTCGGATTCGACTCCGTAGATGCCCTTGTCCTCGCCGCGGAACTGGAGCCCCAGGTAGTTCAGGTCCATCTTGTCGTACATTTTCTCTACCCGCAGGGTGACTATCTTGAGTTCGGGCACCGCCTCGGGATCGGGGGTCGCAACCTTGAAATGGGAAGGAACGAAGATCTTGGATTCCACCTTCTCGGCATCGGTAACTTTCGGGTCATAGGAAACCACCACGGTGTGGCTTCCGACATAGGTCTTGACTCCGTGCACTCCGGGGACCTTCTCCATCCTGGCTTTGAATGCCATGGAACTGCCGTAGCACTTTACGGTCTTGAGGCCGGAAATCTTGACTGTCTTGAGGTTCATGCCCTCTTCCACTCCCCATGTCTCGCTGATGGTAGGTATCTCGAACTTGCCACCGAAAATCAGCGCCAGGGCCACTGCGACCACGGCGATGATGGGCGGTATGAAACGGGAGAATCCGCATCCCTTGGAAGAAGGCACCACACCTATGCGGAGGGCCTTGGTCGGGCAGGATGCCACGCACTCACCGCAGAGGGTGCAATCCACCGAAGTGACGGCCTTTCCGAAAGAAGGAACGTCGATGCTGTAGGGGCAGTTCTTCTGGCAGGAGTAGCACTTGCGGCCGCAGTTGTCCTGGTCGACCAGCACGTGCATCAGCTGCATCCTGGGTTTTCCGTGCAGGATTTCAAGCAGATATCCCACAAGGCAGAAGGAGCCCAGCAGCCATACCCAGCTGAACTTGACGCCCACCAGCGACACCGCCCACCAGAGCAGGCCGAGGGCCACCAGCCAGGTCCAGAACTTGAGGGTATTGGAGATTGCCCCGAGAGGGCAGATGTATTTGCACCAGAAACGGTTGATAAAGAATCCCAGCAGTATCACTATCGCGACTGCCGTGAGGCTCATCCAAAGGGTGATTTCACCTTTGAAGCCGGTTGCAACCGCATAATAAGGGTCGATCTTCTTGCAGAAGAGCTCGCTGGAAGACACGGTAAAGTAGACCACCACAAAGAGGAGGCCGTACTTGACTATGCGGAGCGCTTTGTCGGCGATGCTGCCGTTGCGTATCTCCACGCCCTTGATGCCGATGGCCTTGCGCCCCTTCATGAGCAGGTCTTCCACCGTTCCGACCGGGCAGAGGTATGCGCAGAAGAGCTTGCTCAGCAGGATTACCGCGGCAGCCAGGATTATTCCCATCAGTATCTGCATCGTGGTCATCGAGCAAGGCAGGGAGCCACGCTGGAAGTAGGTCGCGAGTGCCTGAAGCCCTCCGAAGGGGCAGTAGGCCTCGGGGTTCGCAGGTTCCATCTTGGTGAAGATCTTGGATGCGAGCCCGCTAAGGAAGAACACGAGAGCGGCCAGGGTGCCCCACTGAAGCACGTACTTGGGCCAGTTGCTGCGGATAGTCGATTTCTTTGCCATATACTTTTATTATTTTATTCCCATTTCGGAAAGGACGGAATCCATCCTCCCATAGTTTTTCATAACCCACAGGACATAGCGGATGTCTACACAAACGCTGCGGTTATAGTCTTTTGTGAAGTAAAAGTCGGTTGCGAGGGATTCCTTGACCCCGTCGAACAGCAGGCCGATCAACTCGCCTTTCTTGTTAAGGAGAGGAGAGCCGGAGTTGCCGCCGGTGCTGTCGTTGTCGGTGAGGAAATCCACTTTCAGGCCTTTGGGAGCCGTCTCCGCCACAGCCTTCCAGCCCGGAATCAGGCAGAAGTCGTGGGCTTCCGGATTGTGTTTAGCCAGCATTCCGGCCATGGTCGTATACCATCTGCAGTCCAGGCCATCCTCGCGGCTATAGCCCTTCACCGTGCCGAAATTGACCCTGAGGGTGGAATTGGCATCGGGATATTGGGCGATGCCGGAATCTTCCCTGAAGGCATACAGGGCATGGGTATACTCCACGCTGAGGTCGTTCAAAGTAGGTTTCCCCTGAATCTTGGTGACTCTGTTGTTGAAGTCCACTATCTTGGCATCCCCGAAGAAACGGACGAGTGGATCCGACAGGAACTCCTCCAGATGAGCCAGCCTCTCCTCGGGGATGAGGAATCTCTCCATCCTGGCGGAATCCGCGAACCAGCTACCGTCCCAAAGGAAGGAGCACATCGCATCGTAGTCATTGCCAAAACGCCCACGCAGTTCCTTCTGGTAGGGTGCCAGCATTTCCGGACTGACGTTTTCATAGTAGTTCTCTATCGCCAGGCGGATCAGGTCCCTCTCCACCCTCATGTCCAGTTCGCGGAGGTTGCGCTTGTCTGCATTGATGTTCCTGGCCACAGTCAGGGAATCAGCCTTGCGCCGCAGCCCGGACGAGCGGGATGCGATAGGGTGAAGACGGGTACCCCGGGAGATGCATTCACGATACCAGATGACATCTTCCTGGGCCTTGCGCACGGCCTCGTATTTGCTCTTCGTCTGCGAAAGGACCGAGCCCCATTTCTGCGAACGGGCAGGGTCGGCATCTATCCAGGCCTGCATCCTTGCTTCCTCTTCACGCTTGATCTCCACCACCCCGAAGCGTTTGTTGCACTGCATCTGCCCGAGGGCGAGTTCCTGGAAATTCGAAAGCCCGAAATAGTAGTCGGCGTACTTGCGGCGCACTTCCGGGTCTTTGTCCATCCAGGAGGATATGATCTCCATCTGCTTCGCACGCAGGCTGCTCACTATGGGGAGTTCTGTTTCGGTGAGATAGTTCACACGGGCGGAAGATGCATAGCGGCTGGTCCTTCCGGGATAGCCCATCAGGATGGTCGCATCGCCCTCCTTGATGCCTTTGGTGCAGATCTTGAAATAGGCCGGGGACTCCAGCGGCACGTTGTCCGGAGAGTAGTCCGCAGGTTTCCCGTCGGGGCCGCAATATACCCTGTAGATTGCGAAATCCCCCTTGTGCTGGGGCCATTCCCAGTTGTCCACATCACCGCCGAATGCCGCCAGGCAGACCGGAGGAGCGGCCACCAGACGCACGTCGCGGTATTGTTCGTAAAGGGAGATATAGTATTTAGTGCCTCTCCATACCCCGCTCAGAACGGCTTCCAGGCCGGTTTTCTCGGAGTATCGCTTCTCCATTATCCAGCTCAGCTTGCGGGACATCATCAGCCCGGGCCTCACCGTGCCATCTGCGATCAGGGCCTCTACCTCGGCGGTCACGTCGATGGTTTCCTTGAGCAACTGAACGTTGCGGCCTTTGACCGGCAGTTCCTCCTCCCTGCTGCGGGCCCAGAACCCTTCTTCCAGCCAGTTGTGGTCCTTCGTACCAAGGGCGAATACATCGGCATAGGCAACGTGGTGGTTGGTGATTACCAGTCCATCCTTGGAGACAAAGCTTCCGGTGCCCATGAAATCGATGGCGACAAC
>CAMJJO010000098.1 GCA_946406095.1 uncultured Bacteroidales bacterium
CATCTACTTCTTCACGAAGTTGAAGCGGATGTCTGCGGGGATATTCTCCAGCCCGAGATTCATGCGGTCTGCATCGTAGTTGGCACTGCGTTTCGAATACTTCGCTTCAAACTCTTCGGCAAAGGCCTTGTCGCCGGTTGCCTGGGTCTTGAGGACGAGTGCGGTGAGGTCCGAAAGGGCCTCTTCCATCTTCCCGTAGTCGAGGGAATACTGCCCGGTGGCCTTGCGCTGGAATGCGCCTGCTTCTGCGAGGTAATTGTAGATGATGATGCTCGAACGGCCGAGAGCGGAGCCCTCTCCGAAGCGCTCGGAGCGCACCATCGATGCAAAGAAGGTTGCCAGGGCGTCTTCTTTGGTGAAGAGATGATGGATGTCGTAGTGGTCCTGGAGCTTGCATACCAGGAGTATTCCGGCAACGTTGGCTTTCACTTCTTCGAAGGTAAGGGCGGAGCTTCCAAGAGCCTCCTCTACACTGACCTTGCCGTCCACTGTCTCCTTGACGCCGAGCCCGTGGGCAACTTCACGGAAAACGATATTCCAGAAGAAAGCATCCGAAGACAGATGTTCAGCAGCCTCGGGAGCGAGCAGAACCTCGCCGCTGGGGTTGACGATGTGGTTGAACTTAGCCTTGATGATATTCTCGAGAAGGATGGTGCGGGTGCCGCGGTCGCGCTGCACGTCGGAATCGAAGGGCAGGTTGAGGGCGATCACCTTCACGCCCGCATTCGCCTTGCCTGCATAGTAAAGAGCATCGCAAGAGAAAATGTTGGAGCCGGCGCCGGGCTGGAAGGTTTTGTAGGCAGGATCGCCGGGAAGATCCTGCTGGAACTCGCCGATGCGGGAAACATACTGCATCAGTTCATCGGTACGGGCCTGGTTCTTCAGGAGGACGAAGGCCTCGTAGGAACGCTTGATGCCCAGCAGCTGGTCGTCGGCGGCCTCGTTGGGGCCAATCACCAGATCCATCTTGCTGTCGTCCATGTCTAGCCAGGCAAGACCGCTTTCGTAGTAACTGTCGGTGCGGAGAGCGTCTGCTTTGCTCAGAAGATACTTCTTGACGCTGGGCTTGATGGTGATATCGGCGGCTGCCTTGAGGTAGTTGCCGACCTTTTCTATGTGCTCCTTATAGGCATCGTGGTACCACACGCTCTCAAGCGATCCGTCGGCGGTGCGGCGGATGAGAGTGTAAGGGCTGTTCTTGTCCGGATTGTTCCAGGCTTCGAATTCTTCCAGGGTCATGTCTGCAGGGTAGAAACTGGCTCCGGGAAGCCTGTCTTCATATCCTTCGACGAAGGATTTGCCGTTCGAACGGTCCCAGGGGCCGTAATTGATTTCTGCGAAGGTCTTCTGGACCGGATCGGAAATGCCGTCCAGCAGGGCCTTCTTGTCGCCGAAGTATTGTTCCCAGTAGATGGCATCGATTTCGTCTGCCGCAAAACGATAGAGGTTGAGCACTTCTTTGCCATTGTCGGAGATGCCGCTGAGGTCGGGCGTTTCGATATTGACGACGGCATAGTCTGCCACGTTGCGGTCGAAAGGGGATTTTTTTGATTCTTTGCAAGAAACCACTGCCGCAATTACCAGGGCGGCGAGTATCAAATTCTTTTTCATATCATTATAACATTATCATTATCATAACCTGTGCGGCCACGACCCTCAGGAACATGGTCAGGGGATATACGGTCGCATAATTGACTGCAATCCTTCCGCTGCCGTACATCTGCTCTGCGAAGGAAAGCAGGGCGGGATCCGTGGTGCCTCCGGCGAGAAGGCCGCAGATCTTGAAGAAGTCCATTTTCAGGAAGAGACGGGCCGTGATGGCAATCAGCGTCATCGGGATCAGGGTGATGAGCGCTCCGTACAGCACCCACATATATCCTCCGCCCATAAGGGAAGCCACGAAAGATTTACCTGCTCCCAGTCCGACTGCGGCCATGAAGAGCGAGATGCCGATCTCCCGTATCATCAGGTTGGCACTGAGGGCGGTGTAGGTGGTGATGCGGAGCTTGGGCCCAAAGTGCCCGAGGAGGATGGCTACTATCAGCGGACCGCCGGCGAGGCCAAGCTTGAGGGGCTGCGGCATGGAAGGGAAGCGTATCGGGAGGGTGCCCAGGGCGATGCCCAGCGCGATGCCGAAGAAGATGGGGATCAGGTTCGGCTTGTGAAGGGATTCCGGCTCGTTGCCCACCAGATGCGCCAGGCGCTGGATTCCTTCATCCGACCCTACTACCTTCATGCTGTCTCCCACCTGAAGGACCAGGTCGGCATCTGCCTGCAGGTCGACGCCGGCACGGAGGATGCGGGTGACCGTCACTCCGTATTTCTTGCGGACGTCCAGCTTGCGGAGGCTGGTTCCGGTGATGGAGGATTTGGTGATGGAAAGGCGCCCGGCAACCAGTTTGGTGCCGCTCTGCTGCCATTCCTTCATATCTATGGGCAGTTCTTCCCCGAAGATGATGCTGACCTTGTCTTTATGCTGGACGTCGGTCACGATCAGAAGCATATCTCCTTCCTGAAGGGGCAGGTCCAGGTCCGGGAAGAAAACTTTGCCATCCCGTTTCATCCTGGAAATAACCAGATGGTCCGGGTTCTCTTCGCCTACAAGGTCGTGGATGGTTTTGCCGAACAGGGCGGGATTCTCTACCTTGCAGGCCATGCGATGGGCGCTTCCTTCGCTGCTGTCGCCCTTCGAAGCTTTCTCTTTCTCCTTGTCGATGTTGATGCGGAAAAGCGCCTTGGAGAGCAGCAGGACGGCGATTGCACCCAGCACTCCGAGCGGATATGCGACTGCATAGGCAGATGCGATGCCGTTGGCTGCATCCGAGACCAATGCCGCGCTTTCGGCGGAGGATCCGACCGCATTGGACAAAGTCTGCTGTGCGGCACCGAGCCCGGGAGTGTTGGTGACGGCTCCGGACATGATGCCGGTCATGATCCCCAGATTCTCACCGCTGACAAGGTGAATGATATATGTGGTGATAACCGCCAGCAGCACCAGGCCAAGCGAAAGCATATTCATCGGGAGACCGTCCTTGCGGAAAGAATGGAAGAAACCGGGGCCCACCTGCAGGCCGATTGCAAACACGAACAGAATCAGCCCGAAATCTTTTATGAATGAAAGCATTATGGGATTGATTCTGAGGCCCAGATGCCCCAGAAAAATGCCCATGAAAAGAATCCAGGTGCTTCCAAGGGAAATCCCTTTGACTTTCAATTTGCCGAGGCATAGCCCGGAAGCGATTACGATTGCCAGAATGAAAATGGCTCCGGCTGTATCTCTAAGAGTGAAAAGGTCTGTCATAATCGCTGCAAAGGTACATAAAAATAGTGTCTTTTTTTCAATTATTGCCTATATTTGAAGATTGAAAACGTATCTGACGAATATGGAAGTAATACAAAGTTTTACGATTGACCATACTCATCTGAAGCCCGGCATTTATGTTTCCCGCATAGACAAAGGGTTCACCACCTTCGACCTCCGCATAACCGAACCCAACAAAGAACCGGCCGTGGCTCCGTCGGCCATACACAGCCTGGAACACCTGATGGCCACCTGGTTCCGGAACAGCGAGGTCAAGGAAGACGTCGTGTATGTGGGCCCGATGGGCTGCCTCACTGGTATGTATATAATAATGACGGGATCTTACAGCGTCGAGGAAATGAGGCGCCTGACCATCGAATGCCTGCAGTGGATACTCGCCCAGACGGAGGTGCCTGCCACGGAGCCGCAGACCTGCGGCAACTACCTCCTGCACGACCTGCCGATGTGCAAATGGGAGTGCGCTCGCTATCTGGACCGCCTTCAGAACGATTTCCATTGTGAATACACCAAACTCCGGGTCACCCTTGATGACGGAAAAGTCTTTGCAGATGCATAGTGGCCTGCGGGCGTGTCGTTTTTATTAGTATATTATTATGTTATTATAGGTATTCTATGAAGAAGATTGTCGTTTTGATTGCTCTTGCATTATCTGTTTTCAGCGCAAAAGCCCAGTATTTCGATTTTGCCTCCAATTCCGGGCGTGTCGAAGCCGGATTTGTTCTGGGCCAGCCCGCTTACTCTACGGAGTACGACCGTTTCGGGCTCGGTGCCAACGTCTGCATCTGGGGTTTTGTCCTGGACTTCCTTGTGGCGGAACCTGAACACAGGTATTATCGTGTTATCAGCGATACTGTATGGGACGATACCAAAGCACTTACCATCAACGCCGGTTATCAGATTCCGATACTCTCCTGGCTCAGGCTTACCCCTATGGCCGGGTACACACAGACAAACTATGGAACTACTGACGGCCGGTCGGTTGAATACGATTCGGATGATATATCGTGGTATCACAGATACAGGGTCACTCCCGGCAGCCGCACCCATTATTTCAATTTCGGCGGCGGGCTTTCCATCCAGCCTTGCAAGTGGTTCAGCATCAATGCCGTGGCAACACGCTATGCCATTTATGGTGGTATCTCCCTGAATCTTGCAGCATTTGCTGAACCTCGTTAATATGAAGAAGATTCTACTATATGCTCTTTTCCTGAGCCTGGCGGTCTGCTCTTACGCACAGGAGACTTATCTTGCTACGGAAGAACTTCCGGATCTGATCCAGTGCCTGCCGGCTCCTCCACAGAAGGGCTCTCCCGCATTCAAATACGATGTCAAGCGCTATCAGTGGGGGAAGGAGCAGCGCAAGGATCCCGCCCGTGCCGAAATGGCATACAAGGATGCTTTGTGGACCTACGACGCCCTGCTCGGGCAGTTCGCCTCTGCATTCGGGCTGGTCGTTTCCAAAGAGGGGACTCCCCAGATTTGGAAGCTTATGGAAACCAGCCTTCGCACCATAGACCAGATACGCGTGGCCCCGAAGGCCTATTTCCACAGAATCCGGCCTTTCGAATACTTCAAGGAATCCACTTCCACCGGCGAGGATGACGTCCTCCGCGGGGAGGGAAGCTATCCTTCCGGGCACACCATCCGTTCCTGGCTCACCGCACTCCTTCTTTCGGAGATCAACCCCGCCTCGGCCAACGCCGTTTACAAGCGTGCCTGGCAGTATGGGGAGAGCCGGGTCGTGGCCGGGGCACACTGGCAGAGCGATGTGGATGCCAGCCGGGTGGCTGCGAGCATCGGATACTCCCGTCTCCAGACAAGCCCTGCCTTCCGCGCCCAGATGTCGCTGGCGCAGGAAGAATTCCGCCGTCTCGCACCTGCAGTCGGACAGAGGGGCAGGGAGTTCTTCGTCTCTCTGGAGGAGGCCGTTCCGGATGCCATCCTGGAGATACGCTATTTCGGCACATACAACTTCGTGGGCAAGCGCATCGACGGGTATCTGGCGCCCACGGCCCTGCTGACCCGCGAAGCCGCCGAGAGCCTGAAAGCGGTGAGCGACGAGGCTATGCAAATGGGGTACAGGCTGAAGATTTACGACGCCTATCGCCCCCAGTGTGCGGTGGACCATTTCGTCCGCTGGGCTGCAGATGTGTCCGACACTACCATGCGCCGTTATTTCTATCCCGACGTAGACAAGAGCCTGCTTTTCGAGCAGGACTATATCATGGAGAAGTCCGGCCACACACGCGGCTCCACGGTGGATCTGACGCTTTTCGATATGACCACCGAAAAGGAAGTGGATATGGGCGGCACTTTCGACTGGTTCGGAAATGAGAGCCATCCCGATTACCGAGGCGTCACCGAGGAGCAGTTCGCCAACAGGATGATTCTGCGCAAACTCATGCTCAGGCACGGTTTCAAGCCCCTGGAAAGCGAGTGGTGGCATTTCACTCTTGAAAAAGAGCCTTTCCCGGACACATATTTCACCTTCCCCGTAATGAACTAAAAGTTTAATATTATGAAAAGAGTTATTTGTTTTATCGCAGTTCTTTTTATGACTGTTGCTGCTTTTGCCCAGGGCTCCGTCCTGAAGCAGACGCTGGACATCGCCGAAGTGGAAATCAATGACGGACAGGTCACAGTTTCCGTCTTCAATATGCCGGAAGAAGGGCAGAACCACTATTACCTCTGTGTCGGCACGCTTGGTGTCGGGGATGATTTCTTCCAACTTAAGATCGATCCTCTCTATCAGTTGTTCATCCCTCTCGGAGATACGCTGGAAGAGGCCCAGGCCAGGCTTGAGGAGATGAAGGCCCTTGCAAAAGAGCCTGCAGGAACCGAGATCGAAACGGTTGGAGTCCTTGCACTGGCGAATCCTTCTACAGGGACTCCCGAGCCCGTATATCTGACATCGAGGCGCTTTTTGACACAGAAACTCGTCGAATTCAGCGTGAAGCGTAATGGCTATGTCCGCGCCACGCATATCGGCAGGGCCGAAATCGCCTCGCTCTCTTCAAGCGTGAAAATCTACAGGAAGATTCACAAGAAAGAGAAATAGTCGC
>CAMJJO010000099.1 GCA_946406095.1 uncultured Bacteroidales bacterium
TCGATCTGCTCCTTGTTCTCGAAAACCTCTTCCTTGGTGGCATCGCGCTCGCCGCGGAAATCTTCGAGCTTGCGGTTCAGTTCCTTCTTCTCCGCCAGCGCTATCTGGTTCGCCCTCTTCGAGAGGATAACTACAGTCTCGTAAATGTTGCCCGTAGGTTCGGCCAGGTTCTTGATATCCCTGGTGATTGTGTTGACAGGTATTTTCTTTTCCATACTTCTTATACCATCCGCCCTGCGCGGAAAGTTTCAAATTTTTTCTTTCGCTCTTTTGTAGAGATGTTCCAACTCCTTGCAACGGGGAGACTCCGGATATTCGCCGACATAATTGAGATAGTCGTCCACGAATATCATGTAACGCTCCTTTTGCTTCTGGGGCACGCTCAGCTGCGCATATTTATAGGAGGACATTGCCGTGTAGAAGAGTATATCCTCGCGGTAGACATTGTCGGCATCGTCCTTAAGCACATTGCGGAAGGCCACGCGGGCGGCCTTGTACTGCTCCATCTTATAATAAAGATAGGCATTCTCGTAGGCCTTGCGGTCCAGTCGCTCGTTGAGGTCTTCCAGCATACGCTTGCATACCGCGGTATGCAGGGACGCCGGGTGGTTCATCTGATATTCGTTGATGGCCACTATAGCGTTGTAGGTGGGAGACTGGTCCAGTTCCCAGCGAAGGGTGCTCTTGTAAAGGCAGTCCAGACGGAGGAATTCGGCATCGTCCGAAAAAGGACTGCGGGGGAACTTGTCCAGGAAGGACTTGAAGTTTGCTTCGGCGGTGTAGTAGTCTTTATCCCGGTAGTTGCTCAGTGCCCAGTAGAACTGCACGGTATCGTCCTGCGGAGTGCCGCTTGTAAGCACCGACATACTCTCGAAAAGCTGGCCGGCCTTACGGTATTTACCATTGTTGAAAAACTCGAAAGCAGCCTTATACTTCGCCTCTACATCGTTTCCGGTGAGGAGCGTTTCATAAGCACTTTTGCAGGCAGGCAGCAAGAAAAGCACCACTGCCCCGGCAAGAAAGATTCTCGATAACTTCATTTCTTCAAATATTTTTCTGCATCCAATGCCGCACGGCAACCGGATGCCGCAGCGTTGATGGCCTGGCGATAGTGAGGATCCTGCACATCTCCCGCGGCGAAAACGCCTTCCACATTAGTGTGGGAGCTGCAGCCGTCCGTCACTATATAGCCGTTCCCGTCAATCTCCACCCACTCCTTGAAAAGGTCGGAATTGGGATGGTGGCCGATTGCAAGGAAAAAGCCGTCAACTGCTATATCAAAAACCTCGCCATCTTTGCGCTCGATGCGCACACCGGTCACTCCGGCATCGTCCCCGAGCACCTCGCGGGTGTTACAATTCCACAGAATCTCGATGTTGGAAGTATTCTTGACGCGGTTCTGCATTGCCTCGGAAGCGCGGAACACGTCCCTGCGCACTATCATATAAACCTTGCGGCAGAGCCCTGCCAGATAGGTGGCCTCCTCGCAGGCAGTATCTCCCCCGCCCACCACGGCAACGTCCTTCTTGCGGTAGAAGAAGCCGTCGCAGGTCGCGCAGGCAGAGACTCCCATTCCGCGGTATTTGCGCTCTGATGGCAGCCCCAGATATTTGGCCGTTGCGCCGGTGGCGATGATGACTGCATCCGCCTCGATGGCAGGCGCGCCGTCGATCTCGAAAGCGAAGGGGCGCTTGCTCAAATCCGCCTTTGTGATGACTCCGCGGCGGATGTCGGTGCCGACATTTTTCGCCTGATCCCGCATCGCGCTGGTAAGGCTCAGGGAATCGATGCCATTGGCAAAGCCGGGATAGTTCTCCACAAGAGTGGTGGTGGTGAGCTGCCCGCCGGGCTCCGGGCCCTCGTAAAGCACCGGGCTCAAGCCCGCTCTGGATGCATATATGCCCGCTGTATAACCGGCCGGGCCGCCGCCAATTATGAGAAGTCTTGCTTTTTCCATCGGAGTGTCTTTAATAGCGCACAAAGTTAAACATTATTTTTATTATCTTTGCCCAGTTGATAACTCTAGCCTATTATGAAAATCGTCAATCTTGGAGAAAAGAACACCCTGCTCAACTCGTTCATCGCCCAAATGCGGGACAAAGTAGTTCAGAAAGACCGTCTGCGCTTCCGCACCAACCTCAAGAGGCTTGGGCAGATCTTCGCCTACGAAATCAGCAAAACCCTGCAGTACAGCTGCAAAGAGGTGTCCACTCCCCTGGGCACTGCCGAGGTGAACACTTTCGACACCAAGATCGTGCTCTCCACCATCCTGCGCGCAGGCCTGCCCCTCCACGATGGCATGCTTTCGTATTTCGACAATGCCGAAAGCGCCTTCCTGGCCGCCTACCGCAAGTATGACGCAGCCGACAAGTTCCATATCAACACTGAATACTGCACCACTCCCGACCTGGAGGGGAAAACCCTTATCATAGCGGATGCGATGCTCGCCACCGGCTCTTCCATCATCCTGGTCTACGACCGCCTCATCAGCGACGGCGGGCAGCCGGACCACACCCACATAGTCTGCCCCATCGTGAGCGCGGTTGCGGTGGATACCCTCAAGAAGGCCCTCCCCGCCAACACCACCCTCTGGACAGGCGCCGTCGACGAGGAGCTCACCAGCCACTCGTTCGTAGTGCCCGGCCTCGGCGACGCCGGCGACCTTGCCTACGGGGAAAAGATTTAAAAGGGATTAAAGTTCCTTGCGCCAGCGGGCAAGGGGAATTCCCAGCTGACCGCGATATTTGGCGATGGTGCGGCGCGCAACCTTATAGCCGCGCTTTTCCATTTCAGAGACAAGCTGCTCATCCGTGAGCGGCTTTTTCTTGTTTTCGGCATCCACGCAGTCCTTCAGGGCCTTCTTAAGTTCACGCGTGGAAACCTCATCCCCCTCGCTGTTCTCCATGCCCTCGGAGAAGAAGTATTTGAGCGGGAAGATGCCGAAGTGGGTCTCGATGTACTTGCTGTTCACCACGCGGGAGATGGTGGAGATGTCAAAGCCCGTCTTCTCGGCTATGTCCTTGAGAACCATAGGCTTGAGCTTGGCGTCATCGCCGTCCAGGAAGTAGTCGTGCTGGAAGTCGAGTATGGCCTGCATTGTGCGCTGGAGGGTGTTCTGCCTCTGCTTCAGAGCCTCTATGAACCATTTGGCCGAGTCTATCTTCTGGCGGATGAAAGTGGCCGCTTCCTTCTGGGCACGGTCTCCGGAGCCCTTGGCTTCGGTCACCATGTCGGCATATTTGCGATTCACGCGGAGCTCCGGGATATTGAAGCGCGGCATAGTGAAGGAAAGGTTGCCATCCTGATCCTCCAGAACGAAGTCCGGCACAATCTGCTGGGCCTGGTCGGCATAGCTGTCGTCCAGTTGCCCGCCGGGGGCGGGATTGAGGCGCGTGATGCAGGAAATGGCGGCCTTCAGCCTGGCTTCATCCAGGCCAAGACGGCTCATCACCTTATTGAAATGGCGGTTGGTAAACTCCTGGAACTGCTCGTTCAGAATGCGGTAGGCATCTTTCACATCCTCCGTCTGCGTGCGGGCTTTCAGTTGTATCAGCAGGCATTCGCGAAGGTCCCTGGCGCCGACTCCGGCAGGGTCGAACTCCTGCACCACCTTCAGCATCGCCTCCACCTCCTGCTCGGAAACTTCCATCCCTGCACGGAAGGCGAGATCGTCCACAAGGGATTCGATGTCGCGGCGCAGATACCCGTCCGAATCCAGGCTGCCGATGATGAAGGCCCCTATCTGGTAGTCCCGTTCGCTGAGGTTGCGATAACCGAGCTGGTCCATCAGACTCTCGGTAAAACTCTCGCGCACGGAGAAGGTGTTATACTCGGGGCGGGGATCCTTTCCCCAGTTGTTGATGCGGGTCTTGTAGGCAGGAATCTCGCCGTCGTCCTTTATCTCGTCGATGGAGATGTCTTTGGGCTGATCGTCATCCTGCTGCTTTTCGGGATCGGGGCCGTCGTCCAGCACAGGATTCTCCTCGAGCTCGGAACGTATCTTCTGCTCCAACTCCTGCACCGGCAGCTCTATGAGCTTTATGGTCTGGATCTGGAGAGGAGAAAGACGCTGTGTCTGTTTAAGTTCGAGGCCCTGTTTCTGCATACCCTACTCTGCTACTTTCTTCAGCACTTTGAGTGTGTCCACACGGTATGCGCTGCGGTTTTCCACCGCCGGATACTTGAAGCGCTCCTGCACTATGAAGGCCGAAGGGAACTGCGCCTTGATGGGCCCCAGGGCCGCCAGAGCCTCGGATTTATTGCGGAAGTCCCCCACCGTCACGCGGAAATAGGGGCTGCTGAAACTCCTGTATGCCGACATCCCGGGATTCAGTACCTTGAAGCGGTAGAGAGCCGCCTCGCTGGCAGTGCGCGCGGTCTGGGAATTGTCGAAGAAGATGCGGATGCGATAGCCGCTCACCATCTTGCCGCGGTTGGCCCGGATGCGGGTTTCCACGGCGTTGCGTATCATTCCGGACTGGCGCACATTCACGCCCTCTGGAAGCACGTTGAAGATGGTGCTTCCTTCAAGGGTGGAATCCACCGCCGCCAGCGGGGTGAAGATGAGCGAATCCACCAGCACATAGCCTGGAGGCACCACCTGCTGGGCGCGAGCGGTCATCGACAAGAGAACCAGTATCGCTATTATGAGTCTTTTCATTTCTTCATAAACTTTGTGAGTGGCACATCCTTATAATCAATATCCTTGCCAATCTTTCCTGCCACATTCGCACGGGCGTGGAGGTCGATTGTAAACTCCTCGGGATTGAAGGCTTTATAAGTGGCAAGCAACTGCATAAGACCCACACCCTCAGCAAGTTGCGCCTGCATAGGGATCCGGTAGACGCGGTTGCACTTGCCATCCACGTTCACAGGTTCGCAGGTCACCAACCCCATCACGTTGCCGTTCTGCTTCACCGTGGCCTCAATGTCCCGCACCTCGAAAGACGGCGCAGGATTGTCGATGCCCACGGCCACCACCACGTTGGCGCTCCGCAGGCTGCTCGGCACCACGCTTTCCAGTTCGAACGAAGACACCTTTATCTTCTTGTACTTGCTCACGCACCCCGTCAGCATAAATGCCGCCAGAAGCAGAAGCAGGGATATTTTGATTACCTTTTTCATCTATCTCACAAATATAATGTTTTTTTGAAAATGTTCTCCCGAGCGGTTTGCTCAAGAGACTTGTTTACACTATTTGTGACTGATATGGCAAAACTAAAAAGATAAACAAAGACCCAGACCATTCTCTGAAGGTTGTATTATGGCTTTTTGATTGAATAATTCAACCTGCTTATTCATTTTTCGCCACCACACTATCCCTAGGATCGCAGATGCTGCTGCAACCACCATACTTGTTGTTTCTATGCTATCTGCCACCTTGTTTTGCCAAACACCTCTTTCGTCTTCCTGATGACCCCCAAAAATCCGATAGCAACCAGCATATAGAAGAGCCACATCGGAAACAGCCATGATGACTTCACAAGTAATAAATCTTCGCCGTAGCTTGTTAAAGTAATCCATATCAAAACCGCTATCCGACAATGCATCAAGTTCAGCCAGAGTAAGGCGTTCCCCATTCTCGTTACACAATCCAATGGAAAAAAACCATTCTCCATCCACTTGTATAACCTGTGAATTCTGTGAGTATGCAGTAAGGATACTACAAAACAATGCCAAAATTGTTATTATGTGTCTTTTCATAGCCAACACTATTATTTTTTCTTTTGTATAGGTACTGTAAAAAATCATACAAATCTTCCGTATGCTCATTTGCTGTATTTTTGGACCAGTTCCTCATATGAAGGACACATTCTGACAGTAGTTCTCATTTTCTCATCTGGCGGAAAAAATTTATATTCTCCATAATCTGCCATAAACTGACTTTGCGACAAATAATAAATGGCAATTACACAGGATGGGTTATTCCTTATTGCTTCTGATTCCTCTTCAGTCAACCAACCATTACTACGGTTATAGTTTAATAATCTTACATTCACTTGAGACGGATCAAGAATGACTAATGCTACTGAATCACCTACCGCTTTGCGGCAATCAGCCTCACTGTCAAATTCGAACCATACCTGCTCTTCTCCTGTCGAATAGTAGTCCCCACTCCTTACAAATGTATCGGAAACATAATGAGTAATCAGAATGCAGGCTAATGGGCTAACACTGCTTCTGTTCTCAATTCGATAACCAACTCTTCGAATGCAGGAAAGCAATACACAGATAGATAATACTATCACAAATACATACTTTGTTTTCATAAATAAAACTATATTAACGGCTAATATACTATTAAATAAAA
>CAMJJO010000100.1 GCA_946406095.1 uncultured Bacteroidales bacterium
TGCGAAGCATCCTGAATACTGAGCGTGTAGTCGCTCTTCTGCCCGGGCACGACGGTGTTCTCGTCTATATCGTAGAGAGGGAGCGCGTAAAGCAGCGGGCCGTAATTCACGCATTCGTATTTCCTGCCTGCCAGGGTATCCAGGGCGTAGCTGTGCATGCGCCCCCAGTGCGGCTTGATGAAGTAGTCCGTCTGCGGATAGCAGTTATCCTCCCACTCGCTAATGGTGGGTTTCATGGGCAGGCTGATGACGACCTGATCGCCATCTTCCCACTTGCGCATAATGCGGAGGAAGTGTTTGTAGTAAGCACCTTTTGCTTCCTTTCCGTTCACTTGGACAGTCATGCCATCGCACCACTCCGGCACCCTGAAATACAGGGGCATTCTCTTTGCCTGGCTGGCCTTTACGGAGATGCGGATTTCTTCTCCGAAAGGGAATGCGGTTTCGCAGCTCAGTTCCAAGCCTTCGGCAGATGCCTTGCATGGCCCGTAAAGGGTGAAGGCAAGCCCTCCGCCGGCCACCCTCATCCACATATTCTGCACGTAGTTGGGGATGATCCAGTTGCTGCTGCCGACGCAGCAGAGGGTCTTGTTGCCGGTGGGGGAGTAGATGATCTGCCTGCCGGGACCGGGAACAGGTGGTGCCTGGGGCGTGTTCTCGTCGATGCGGTTGGGGCTCTGGTAGTAGCTCATCGTCTTGAAATCGCGGCTGACGGGCACCGGGCCGGCGTTGAGGAAGGCGCGCTCGATCTGGTCTGCCCAGCGGGAGTCGCCTGTGATGCGCAGCAGCCAGGTCTTGGTCCACATCGCGGCGGGGATATCGCAGGTTTCGGTGAAGCGGTAAGGGCCGATGCCGGAAAGATATTCCTCTGCGGAAACCACTCCGTAGGGGAGCAAGTTATACTTGTCTCCCCATTCAATCAGGTGTATGGTGGTTTCCAGTTCCTCTTTGTCGCCTGTCCAGAGCGATAGCAGGGCAGGCACGCGGGAAATCTCGTTGAAACTAACCCCGTGTATGGTGGCATCTTCCCAGTTGCGGTCCCATCTCTCCTTCTTGTTGCGCAGGCGCTGCTCTTCATAGATCTGGTTGGGCTGGGCGGCATAGTCCAGCATTGTCTGAAGTATGGCCTCGTTGCCCGTGAGCAGATAAGTCTCGCTCATCGCGTCCAGATTGACGGCCCCGCGCACCAGACCCTGGGTGAGTCCGGCATTCTCCCCGTAGATATCATCTTCGGGGGATTTCAGGTAGTAGCCGGAGGAATAGACCTTCTCCAAAGCCTTGAGTATGCGTTCGTCGCCGCTTGCCTGATAGTAGGATACCAGGCAGCGTCCCATCAGGCCGTGGGCCCAGTTGTTGAAGCCGCCCTTGCTGTAATTGCCGTTTTCCACTACCACGATGGAATCAGGCTTCCAGTGGATAAAGGTGTGGTTGGGGCTGGAAAGCACTCCGTCCACAACTCCGTCCAGCCTTTCGGTGGTTTTGCGTATGAGGGTGGTGTCGCCCAGCTGATAGCCCAGTTTCAGGGCGCCGTCCAGCCAATAGGCACACTGCTCCAGGAGCCACCCGGTGCTGCTCACTTTTCCGTCGCCATCGCTCTGGCGGGCGGTGATATCACGCCCCAGCCACCCGTAGGCGAAAACGTTTTCATATTCATCCAGATGCCCGGAGATTCCGTTTGCGGCGTCTTCCGCCCAGTCCCTGATCCATCCTTCCGGCTTGACCTGCCCTACGTTGAGGGGTGTGAATCGGATGGGAATACGGGTCTTGACTTCATCTCCGCTTTGGCAGGATGCCGCCAGGAGCACAAAAGCAGCCGCAGCCGCAATAGCCTTGATTTTCAGCATATTAATAAAAAACGTCTGGTGAAAATGCACCAGACGATTATGGGTTAGTTGTTGATAGTCAGCAAGTTCAACGAAACGTCGCCGCCCAGTCGCACCCGCAGCCAATTCTCCAGCCGGACCTTATTCTCGGGCGACAGCTCATCGTCGCAATAGACGATTGCAAGGATGCCGTCCACCCGGGTGCTGTCAGCTTCCACTGTAGCACCGCGCGAGAGGTGCAGGCCGGTGACGGAAGGATACTGTGCGATGGTTTCGGCTGTAATCTGTTCGTAGGGGATACGTTTGCCGTTGAGGGAATCCACCGTTGCCTGCAGGGCGAGAATCTCGTTCTCCTTGGCTTCCAGCTGGCGGTCCATACGCTCGTAGATGCCCTCCACGAGTTTCTTGGACTGGTCGTCGGAATCTATGGCGTTCTCCTTGATTTTCAGTTCGTTGGCTTTGATGCCATATTTGCCGGCAAGTTCCACGAGGTCCAGACGTTCCTGGTCGTTCAGCGCTTCTCCGGAAAGATAAAGGGTCACGGCACGGTTGCTTCCATTGCTTATCCTGTAGTCGTAGATATAAGCGCGGGCAATCATCCTGTTCTCGCTCACGAAGTTCTGGGCATTGGTGGTGAAATTGTTGTTCCGTATCATTATGAATGCCGACCAGATGCTGGGCACCGTCACCAGGAGCACCACGGCGGTAATCACGCTCCTGGTGCGGCGGGCCGTCCTCTCATCTGCAAAGCTCTTCTGCTGGAAGTGCAGATATTTGCAGGCCAGGTAGGTGGCGAACATGATGAAGATGGCGTTGATGGTGAAGAGGTACATCGCCCCGAAGAAGAAGTGAAGGTTCCATTTGGCAAGGCCGAAACCTGCGGTGCAGAGCGGGGGCATCAGTGCCGTAGCGATTGCCACGCCGGACATCACGGTGCCTTTCTCCTTACGGGCCTGCTCCAGAATGCCGGCAAATCCGCCGAAGAGCGCGATCAGCACGTCGTAGATAGAAGGCGAGGTGCGCGCTTCCAACTCCGTGGGATTCGCAAGGTTGAGGGGCGACAGCAAGAAGAAAAGGGACGAAGCTATCAAGCTTATTATCACCATTATCAGCAAGTTGCGAAGGCTGTCCCCCAGCAGGCGGGTGTCGTTCACTCCGAGCCCGAGCCCCATGCCTATTATAGGGCCCATCACCGGGGAGATGAGCATCGCACCGATAATGACGGCCGTGGAATTGACGTTGAGGCCGACGGATGCAATGATGATGGAGAATGCGAGAATCCAGACGTTGGGGCCGCGGAAAAAGATGTTGCCGCGGATGTTGGCCGCAGCTTTCTCGACGTCCAGCTGGCCGCTGAGATTCGCGGTGTCCCGCAAATAAGAACCAATCCAATCCTTGATATTCATAGAAACGGCGCTTTAACGGAAGAGTTTGTCAACGGCTTTGATGCTGTCCGGCAGCGCGAATACCGCTACACGGTCGCCAGCCTGGATTATGGTATCTCCCACGGCGATGAATGCGTCATCGTCCCGGATGATGCCTCCTATTATCGCTCCGGAAGGGAAGGAGATGTCTTTGAGTGCTTTCCTGGTGATGGCGCTGCCCTCCTCCGCAGTGTATTCTATCACCTCTGCGTTGGTGCTGCGCATATACTTCACGAAACGGGCCTTGCCTCCAAGGGTGAATCGGAAGATCTTGTCGGCGGTGATGAGTTTCTTGTTGATGACGCTGTCCACGCCCATCTCCTCTGCAAGGCGGATGTATTCGGTGTTCTCCACTTCCGCCACGGTGCGGGGAACGCCCATCTTCTTGGCCACGACGCATGTAAGGACGTTGGTCTCGTCCCGCCCCGTCAGGGCCACGAAAGCGTCGCATTCATTGATGCCCTCGTCGAAGAGAAGGTCGGAATTGCGTCCGTCGCCGTTCACAATCTCGATATCGTCATCCAGCTTTTCGGTGAGCTTCAGGCAGCGGTCGTGGTCGATTTCTATAAGTTTTACGGAAATGCCCATGGCGAGGAGGTCCGCAGCCAGCATTTCCGCCACCTCGTTGCCTCCTACTATCATTACCTTCTCGACCTGTATCGTGCTCTGCCCGAAATACTTGACCATCAGTTCCAGCCCTTCCTGACGTGAGAATGTGAACACCATGTCGTCGTATTGGAAAAGGGTGTCGGGAGTGGGGATGATGGTGTTGTTGCCGCGGGAGATGGCTATGATGCGGAATTGATCCAATTCTTCCTTGCTGAGTTTGGCAACGAATTCCGAAAGCCTGAGATCCAGCAGTGGAGAGTTCTCGTCCAGTTTGAAAAGGGATATCTGGAGCTGCCCGTGGCCGAAGTCCATTGTCTCCGAAGAAGAGCTGCGTTTTAGCTGGGCAACTATTTCATCTGCGGCGATGCGCTCGGGGTAGAACAGGAGCTCGATGCCCAATTCGTTGAACATCAGCCGGTTGTCGGGAGAAAGATACTCTTCGTCGTTCACTCTGGCAAGCACTTTGGCCGCGCCCAGACGCTTGGCGAGCAGTGCGCCTACGATGTTGGTTTCCTGCTGGGTGGACGGATACACCGCGATGAACAGGTCGCATTTTCCCACCCCGGCCTTGGTAAGTACGGCGGTCGAGGACGGGTTGCCCAGAATCGTGCGGACATCGACTGCGGACGTCAGTTTGCCAAGACGGGATTCATCGTCATCGATGATGGTAATGTCGTTGCCTTCGCTCCTCAGCATTTTCGCGAGGTGCGATCCCACTTTGCCTGCTCCCTGAATAACTATTTTCATGGCCGTGTTACAATAAAATCAATTTACGTGTCAGTCCTGCGACATTGGCGTTTTTTTCAGGCTGCGGAATGTAACAACTCCGGACGCGCAGTATTTCCCATTCTTTATGAGCATCGCGTACTGCGTTTGCGAGTTCTGGTTTTCCCATGCAAAAATAAGCAATTCTTGCACAATTATCCAAAAATACGCGCATACGCAGGAAGCGCGCGGCCCTGCGCGCGGCTTTTTTCTGGCTGCAGCCCTGTGTGATGTATGTGCCGGGAAGATTCTTCTCCAGGGTGAGGAGATTGTTCCGGAAATTCAGCTTGAGCTTGAAAGGAGAAGTCGGGGGCAGAGTGCCTCCACCCAGATGCCAGACCACCGACTGCGGCACCACGTTCACCTTCCAACCCGCCAACTGCGCCCTCCAGCAGAGGTCAATCTCCTCCATATGGGCAAAGAAACGGTTGTCCAGACCGCCTAGTTGCTTCCACAGGCTTGCACGGATGAGCAGGCATGCCCCGGTAACCCAGAGCACATCCGGATGGGCGTTATCGTATTGTCCGTGATCCTCTTCCACCTTATGATGAACCCGGCCTCGGCAGTAGGGGAATCCGAAGGCATCCAGCAGGCCTCCGGCTGCACCGGCATATTCGAAGCGGTTGCTGCGGATGTAGGGCCTGTCTGAATCAGGATCCGGATTCTTCAGCAAGCCGTGGAGTTTCGGGCCGCAGATGCCGCATTCCGGATGCGTTTCCATCCAGTTCAAGAGAGGTTCCAGCCATCCGTCATCTACTTCGATGTCGGAATTGATCATCACCAAATAATCGTACTCAAGCCTATGTTTGGGATTCATTTGACGCAACTTTTCGAAGGCCATGATGTAGCCTCCGGTAAAGCCCATGTTCTCCTCAAGATAGATGGTTTGGACTTCGGGGAATTCCTGCTCCAGAACCTCGCGGCTGCCGTCGGTGGATCCGCTGTCGGCAACAATCAGATCCGCCCCTGCCTGCCGGCACGAATGCAGCAGCCCGGGGATGAAGGCCCTAAGGTAATCCTTTGTGTTCCAGTTAAGTACGACTACGGCGGTTTTCATTTCTAGTTCTTGTCTTTGCAGCAACAATCGTGCTCGCCCTCGCCTTCGTGGCAGCATTCGCCGTCACCTTCATTCTTGTGGCAATGGCCCTTGCCCTTTCCGTGGCAGCAGTGATGCTCCTCTTCCTCCTCCAGCGGCAGATACTCTCCGTGGAGGCCCTCATCCAGTTCCTTCTGGGTGGCATCGCGCACTGAAACCACCTCCACGTCGAAGTGCAGATGCTTTCCGGCGAGCTGGTGGTTGAAGTCCATCGTGACGGTCTCTTCCTTTACCTCGGCCACGGTGCCCTGCACCACGTGCCCGGTGCTGTTGAACATTGGAACGACGGTTCCGATCTTGAGCAGATCTTCGCGCAGCACGCCGCCTACCATGAACGATGATTTGGGGATGTCGAAGCGGAGCTGGGGATTGACGGTTCCGTAACCCTCCTCAGGGCTGACCTCGATGCCGAATTTGTCGCCGGGTTCATGGCCTTCCAGGCCTTTCTCGAAGCCTGCGATCATCATATGGGTGCCGTGGATGTATTCCAGAGGCTGCCCTTCGGGGCTCTGGTCTATCACTTTTCCTTCTACTGTGAGGCAGTATGCAACCGCCACTACTTTGTTCTGTTC
>CAMJJO010000101.1 GCA_946406095.1 uncultured Bacteroidales bacterium
CAATGCCAAGCTCGCCACGGAGGAATTCCGCGGCCAGGCCCTCATCCGCAAGTTCGGAGTGAAGGTGGTCTGCACCACCGACGATCCCGCCGACGACCTCCGCTGGCACAAGATGATCGCCGAGCATCCATTCGGCACCAAGGTGCTGCCTGCATGGCGTCCGGACAAGGCGATGGCAATCGAGGATCCCAAGTCCTACAAGGAATACCTGAAGAAACTTGGCGAGGCCGCCGATAAGGAGATAGATTCCTACGCAGACCTCATCGAGGCCCTGCAGAAGAGGCACGATTTCTTTGCCGCCAACGGCTGCAAGCTCTCCGACCACGGCCTGGAGACCTTCTATGCCGCCGACTACAAGCAGATCGAAATCGAGGCCATCTTCAAGATGGTTCTCCTCGGCAAGCGCCCTTCGGAGGGAGAGCTTCTGAAGTTCCGCAGCGCCTTCCTGCACGATATGGCCGTCATGGATGCAGAGTCCGGCTGGGCACAGCAGTTCCACGTCGGTGCCATCCGCAACAACAACAGCAAGATGTTCAACCTGGTAGGCCCCGACACCGGTTTCGATGCCATCCACGACCTGCCCACCGCAGCTGCCGGCCACAAGTTCTTCGACCGTCTGGCATCCGAGGACAAGCTCGCCAAGACCATCCTCTACTGCCTCAATCCCAAGGATAACGAGGTGATGACGGTGATGGCCTACACCTTCAACGACGGCACCTTCCCCGGCAAGATGCAGTTCGGCTCCGGCTGGTGGTTCCTGGATCAGGAAGACGGCATGCGCAAGCAGCTGAACGCCCTCAGCGCCCTCGGGCTCCTGAGCCGTTTCGTGGGCATGCTCACCGACAGCCGCTCCTTCATCAGCTATCCCCGCCACGAGTATTTCCGCCGCATCCTCTGCGACGTGCTCGGCAAGGATATCGAAGACGGACGCCTGCCCGCATCCGAGATGGATTTCATCGGCCAGATGGTAGAAGACATCTGCTACAATAACGCCGACCGTTACTTCGGATTCTAGCGTGAAACGTCTGATTTACATTCTTGCATTGGCCTCCGTGCTGTTCTTCGTACAGTGCGGAGGTAATGTTGATGATTCCAAGCCGGAAGAGGTTGAAGTGGTGACTCCGGAGGAACCCGGAACGCCGGAACAGCCCGAAAAACCGGAACAGCCCGAGCAACCCGAACAGCCTGAGCAACCGGGCACCGTCGCTGGCGACAACGACGAACTGCCCTGCCCCAACCCTCCCGCAGCCGGGACCGTCGATCCGACAGCCCTGTCCGGGTACGGCGCGGCCGTGACCGGTGGTGCAGGAGCGAGCGCAGCCAATACACTGCACTTCGATTCGGGCAAGGCCCTTCAGACCTGGCTCCTGGCTCGTGCCAAGGCCGAGAAGAAGGGGGAATCCGCACCGGTAATCATCTGGCTCAGCGGCACTTTCAAGCCCGGCGACGGCCGCGATTTCAGCGAAGCGCATCCCTGGTTCGACGTCAAGGAAGTGAGCAATCTCTCCTTCATCGGCACCGATACCTTCGTGATGGACCGCATCGGCCTGATGTGCGTGCGCGCCAAGAATATCATCATCCGCAACATCAATTTCCAGCAGCCCAAGGCTGACAATGGGGCTGATGCTGTTTCGATGCAGGAGTGCGACGGGGTATGGGTGGATCACTGTACCTTCACCTCGCTCAATCAGACAAAGGATTACGAGGATGGTTCCTGCGACATCACCCATGCGTCCAAGAACGTTACAGTGAGCTGGTGCCGCTTCGTGAAGACGCAGAAGTCCTGCCTCGTGGGCCACTCCAACACCGCAAGCGACGATGTCGCCATCACCGCCACCTTCCACCACAACTGGTTCGACCAGTCCAGTTCCAGGCATCCCCGCGTCCGCTTTGGCAAGGTTCACGTCTACAACAACCTTTATGACGGATGCACCACCTACGGGGTGGGGTCCGCCTACGGAGCGAAGGTGCTGGTGGAATACAATTACTTCGACGGCGTGCAGCTGCCGACCGACATCTGTACCTATCCTGCAAAAGAAAGCAACGAATCCAACCTGCAGGGGAGCGTGGCCGGATATCTCTATGCCACGCAGGATGTCTTTGCAAACAAGCCCGCAAAGGCCAGGAGCCCCTATCCGCTGACCAATGTAAAGTACGACGCATACGGCGGCACGGCCGGCACGGAGCTTAGCTATGCCGATTTCAAGCCCTCGTACTCCTACACCGTGACTGCGGCGGACGGAGTGCCTGCGCTCGTGAAGGCGAATGCCGGCTATGGTAAGATGGATGGATTTGCTTCAGCACCGGTCGGAGTCAACAACGGGGGAGTCGACATCACCGATCCGGACCCTGGCAACGGGGACGAGCCCGGCGTGACTCCCGGGGACGGCGCCCCTCATGTCTATTCGATTAGCATGAGCGATTCCAAGGCGGTGACAGTTACGGTGGACGGCAAAGCCGGAGGATCATACTTCTCGAACTCCACCAGCGTCGCCGACTTCAGCAAGCCATCCACCACCACCTACAACGGCCCGTTCGAAATCGGTGGCACAAGCTACAAATACGGTTTCAAGATGGACAGCAACGGCTATATCACTTTCAAGACATCTGCTGAATTCAAATCCACCGTGCAGTTCTGGTTTGCCCGCCGCAAAGAGGCTGACAGCTCCGCGCAGATGCAGCTGATTCCTTCGGGAGGAGAAGCCAGAGTGTTCGAATCTCCCTTCGGCGCTTTCGCTGATTCCGGGGTGATATCACTCGAAAAGAATACGGAATATACCGTAAAACAGAAATCAAAAGAGCAGGCGGTAATCCTGCTTATAGTTAAAGAAGAGGAATAATTAAATGGAAAGATTAACCCGCACCTCCGCCCCGCAGGCGAAGAACTACACCGAAAAGGTAATCCAGTTCGGAGAAGGCAACTTCCTCCGCGCATTCATCGAATGGATAATCTGGAAGACGAATCAGAAAACCAACTTCAACGCTTCGGTCGTTGTAGTCCAGCCCATAGACAGGGGAATGGTGGACATGCTCAATGAGCAGGATGGCCTCTATCACCTCAATCTCCAGGGCATTCTGGACGGGAAACCCGTGGATAGCGTCGACCTTATCGACGTGATCTCCCGCGGCATCAATCCCTACCGCGATTTCCAGGATTACCTGAAGCTCGCCGAGCAGCCCGAGATGCGTTTCATAGTATCCAATACTACCGAGGCCGGCATTGCTTTCGATCCTTCCTGCAAGTTCACCGATGCTCCTGCTAGTTCTTATCCCGGCAAGCTTGTCCAGCTGCTTTACCATCGCTACGAGCATTTCAAGGGCGATATGGGCAAGGGATTCATAATCTTCCCCTGCGAGCTCATATTCGAGAACGGCAAGCACCTCAAGGAATGCATCCGCCAGTACATAGAGCTCTGGAAACTCGGTGAAGATTTCAGCAACTGGTTCGAGAAGGCCTGCGGTGTGTACAGCACCCTCGTGGACCGCATCGTGCCCGGTTACCCCCGCGACAATGCCGCAGAACTCTGCGAGCGCGTGGGCTATGATGACCATCTTCTCGACAAGGGCGAGATCTTCCACCTCTGGGTGGTCGAAGCTCCCAAAGAGATAGAGAAGGAGTTCCCTGCCGACAAGGCCGGCCTGAACGTGCTCTTCGTGCCGAGCGAGGCCCCTTACCACGAGAGGAAGGTGACTCTGCTGAACGGCCCCCATACCGTGCTGGCCCCCGTGGGATATCTCAGCGGCCTGAACACCGTTCGTGAGTGCTGCGAAGACGAGACCATAGGTGCATTCCTTCACAGGGTGATGTTCGATGAACTTCTCCCTACCCTGAATCTTCCAGAAGAAGAGCTCCGCAAGTTCGCGTCTGCAGTCCTCGAGCGCTTCGTGAATCCTTTCGTGAAGCATTTCGTCACCAGCATCATGCTTAACGCCTTCCCCAAGTTCAAGACCCGCGACCTTCCCGGGCTCAAGACCTATCTCGAGCGCAAGGGAGAGCTGCCCAAGGGCATAGTCCTCGGTCTCGCCGCAATCTGCACCTACTATAAGGGTGGAAAGAGGGGAGATGATGAGATCGTGGTGAACGACGACGAGGCGATCAAGAAGCTTCTGGTTGACCTTTGGGCAACCGGAGACGTGGAGGCTGTTGCGAAGGGTGTGCTGGGTGCCGAGTTCATCTGGGACGAAGACCTGAACAAGATTCCCGGCCTGACCGGAATGCTCGCCATCGACCTTGCCCTTATCCAGAGGGAAGGAATGCGCGCTGCAGTCAAGAGCATCCTTTAGTTTATGACAGACTACATCAAGATCAACCCTGCCGACAATGTGGCAGTAGCGCTCCATCCCCTCCCCAAGGGGATGGTTGCTTTAGGCGTCACCCTCCTGCAGGATGTGCCCCAGGGGCATAAGTTCACTCTCGTCGACCTCGCTGAAGGCGACAACGTAATCAAGTACGGCTATCCCATAGGGCACGTTACGAAAGATGCTCCTGCTGGCAGCTGGATCGATCATTCCTGCATCAAGACCAATCTCTCCGGCCTTCTGGAATATAAATACGAACCGGTGGCGGATACTACCGCTGCGGCTTGTGGCATTCCTTCCGCAGCGACCTTCAAGGGCTATAGGAGAGCGGATGGGCAGGTCGGAATCCGCAACCAGATCTGGGTCATCCCCACGGTAGGCTGCGTGAACGGCATCTGCGAGCAGATAGTGTCGCGGTTTAAAACGGAACAGACCACAACCGGCAGCGTCGACGCCATCGTCACCTTCCCCCACAACTACGGCTGCTCCCAGCTCGGCGGTGACCACGAAAACACCCGCCGCGTGCTTGCCGACATGGTGCGCCACCCCAATGCGGGCGGTGTGCTGGTGGTGAGCCTCGGCTGCGAGAACAACCAGCTGGATGCCTTCCGCGAGCTGGTAGGCCCCGTCGACGAAAAGCGCGTGAAGATGTTCGCTTGCCAGAAAGTGGAGGATGAGATCGAATACGGCGTTCAGTGCCTGCGCGAGATCTTCGAAGCCTGCAAAGGCGATGTCCGCGAGGAAATTCCCGTGAGCGAACTCCGCGTCGGCCTCAAGTGCGGAGGTTCCGACGGCCTCTCCGGCATCACGGCAAACCCCCTTCTCGGAGTCTTTTCCGACTGGCTGGTGGCGCAGGGAGGTACGACGGTGCTGACCGAGGTTCCGGAGATGTTCGGAGCGGAGACCATCCTCATGAACCGCTGCCAGGATGAATCCACCTTCGACCAAACCGTGCATCTCATCAACGACTTCAAGGACTACTTCATGAAGCAGGGGATGCCCGTGTACGAGAATCCTTCTCCCGGCAACAAGGCCGGAGGCATCTCCACACTGGAGGAAAAGTCGCTCGGATGCACGCAGAAGTGCGGTTCTTCCACTGTCCGCGGAGTTCTGAAATATGCCGACCGCTTGCAGAAGAAGGGCCTGAACCTCCTGAGCGCCCCCGGGAACGACCTGGTTGCATCCACCGCCCTCGGCGCGTCAGGATGCCAGATGGTGCTCTTCACCACCGGCCGCGGCACTCCGTTCGGGAGTTTCGTGCCCACGATGAAGATATCCACCAATTCGCAGATAGCTGCGCTCAAGCCGGGCTGGATAGACTTCAACGCCGGCGTGCTGGTAGAGGAAACGTCGATGGAGCAGCTCGCGGCAGAATTCCGCGACTACGTGCTGGCGGTTGCGTCGGGAGAACCCGTAAACAACGAGAAGCACGGCATACGCGAAATCGCGATATTCAAAACGGGGGTTACCCTCTAATAGTATTCCTCGTTATAGCGGGTGAGGATGTCCATCGAGACGAAATTATCCCGCTTGGCAGGGGTTTTGCCGAAGACTATGTAGTCCGACAGGGTGCCGATGGCGTGATGGATCTGCTCGTCCGGACGCTGTGCTATCAGAGCAGTTACCGTGCCCTCCTTCAGGGCAGAAAGATTTGCCGCGAGGTTGTCGAATCCGACCACGCGGTAATTTCTTTCCGGGTGGCGCTCCAGGAAGGGAGTGACCAGATAGATGCGGGAGTTGTACATCGCTATGTGGCGCACACCGGGATGCAGGTCGAAGAACTCCTCGAGTATTCCGTCAATCTCTTCCGGCTTGTTGGGATCGATGAACACGCTGCTCATCTTGCAGGAAGGGAAGTGCTTGGAGATGTAGTCTATGAAGCCTTCGCGGCGGTGTATTGTGGGGTCCGACTGGCCGTGCTTGTCACGCTGGACGCGCACTGCGGCAACCTCGCGCAC
>CAMJJO010000102.1 GCA_946406095.1 uncultured Bacteroidales bacterium
ACTATTCCTCGATGCGGAAGAGATTCAGGAACCCGGTCATCATGAATACGTTGCGGATGTCCTGGTTGATGCTCTTTACGATCACGGTGCCTCCCTGGGCAGTGGCGGCCTTGCGCAGAGTCAGGAATATCCTGAGCCCGGAGCTGGAGATGTATGCCAGATCCTTGCAATCCAGAATGATGGTGCCTGCGGCATCTGCTGCAACAGGTTCGAGCTCTTTGCTGACCTCTACGGAGGCGGGAGTGTCGAGACGGCCGATGAGCTTTACAGTCGTCACGTTTTCTTGTTTGTTGATGTTGATTTCCATTTATCTAAATGTTTTTTGTCATCGAAAGTACATTCTGTCCATCGGAGCGCACGTAGTGCACGGTGTCCATTATCTTGCGGACGAGGAAGATGCCCAGGCCGCCTATGTTGCGTTCCTCCGCCGACAGGGTCACGTCCGCTTCGGGAGCCGCGGTGGGATCGAAGGGGGTGCCGTTGTCTTTGAGGATGAAGACCAGGCTGTCGTCCCTGAGGATGGCCTCGAGGTCGACCAGGCCGTCCGTGCCTTCGGGATATGCATACATGATCACATTTGTGACCGCTTCCTCGAGGGCGAGGTTGATATTCATCGCCGTGGAGGCGTCCAGACCCTTTTCGTCTGCTATTTCCTGAAGGAAATCCGCCAGCTGGGATATCTGGTCGACGCTGTTGTGCAGAACCAGATGCCTCTCTTTCTGCTGATTCAGGGATCCGTTCAGATAGTGGATGAAGAGCATGGTGAGGTCGTCGCTCTGGGGCGCTTCTCCCACGAATTCCGCCACGGCATTCTTGATTGCCTCCATGTGGGCGTCGGAACTGCGGCGGGTGGAAAGCACGGCGTCCATCCTGTCTTCTCCGAATAGCTCGTGGGTGGCATTCTCCGCCTCGGTGAGGCCGTCGGTATAGAGGAAGATGGCATCGTCATATGCCATGACGGCCTCTTGCTCCTTGAATTCGAACCCGGCCAGGACGCCCAGAGGAAGATTGGATTCCACCGGCAGATAATGCTTGGCGTCGGTGAGGATGAGGGGAGCATTGTGCCCGGCGTTGCAGTAGCGCAGCCGCCCTGTGGCAAGGTCGAGTATGCCTATGAAGAAGGTGACGAACATGTTGCTCTCGTTCACCTCCGCCATCGAATCATTCATGATCCGCACGATGGCGGCGGGATTGTCTTCGTGGGCGGAAACGGTGCGGAAAAGGCTTCTGGTGACTGCCATCACCAAAGATGCGGGGATGCCCTTGCCGCTCACGTCACCTATGCAGAAGATAAGTTTCTCGTCCCGGATGTAGAAGTCGTACAGGTCTCCTCCTACCTCCTTCGCCGGCACGATCGTAGCCGACATGTCGAGGTCTTTCCTCTCGGGGAAGGGAGGGAAGATCTTGGGAATCATCGACATCTGTATGGCACGGGCGATGCGGAGCTCATTCTCCATACGCTCCTTGCGGTCGTTGAGTTCCTTGAACTTCTTCTGGTCTTTCGCGGCAGAAAACAGGATGACGATTATCATCGCGATGCCCAGCACCTGCAGGAGCGTGACAAGGAAACCTACCTGGCGTATCCCGCCGAAGATCTCCTTGTCCGGGATGATGACGGAGATGGTCCAGCCGGTCTTGTCGACGGTAGTGGAGAAAACGTGGTTCTTCTCATCTTCGGGCAGGGTGCCGGTATCTCCCACCATATTTTTGCCGGAACGGCTGACAAGGGTGCAGACTGCATTGGGATAGGTCCTGGCGCTGATCACGAGGTCGTTCAGCCAGTCCAGGGAGATGTCTGCGGTAAGCACTGCCACGAATCTGCCGTCAGGGGCCTTCAGAGGCACGGAGTAGGTGGTCATCAGAATCTCTCCGCCGCCCTCGTCCACATAGGGCTCGGACCAATAACCCCCTCCCAACTCCAGAGGCTTGGTGAACCATTCCTGGGAAGGGTAGTCGTATTCTTCGGTCGCCAGGCTGGAAACGCGTATCGAGCTTTCTCCCGGTGCCTGGAAGCAATAGGGAGAGAAGAGCGGGCGCTTCCTGTCGTAGCCGGGCACCAGGGCGATGGTGGAGCCGACGATGACGGGATTGTCCTGCACCATGCGCCTGGACACGGCCCAGAGACTGTCCGGCACACTGAGGGCCCACTGGGCCAGCCAGACGCTGTTGTGGACTGCGACCTCGGTCTGGTCCACAATGTCCAAAATCTTCAGTTTGGCAACCTCCAGGCGGCTCTCGGCGCGTTGGGTGGCTTCTTTGCGGATGCCTTTCTGCGTGAAATAGTACTGGATGAGCCCGGTGGCTTCCAGGGTGATGGCCGCGACGATGACCAGCATCAGGCCTTGTATTACCGAACGGATAAGTTTCATAGGATGGGCTTGAGTGCTTCGCGGAATTCAGGCATGGGGCAGTTGGAGTCGCGCTCGATGATGAGGGTCTTGAGCCCGGCGTAGGGGCCTATCATCTCGTTGACCTCCTTCAGATTGCTGTCCGCACCGAAATAAACCGGGACGAACTTCTCCCAGAATACCCTGGACAGGCTCTTGGGCATGTGGAAGGTCTCCTGGATGAACTCCTCGCCGCTGAGGCAGCAGCAGAGATAGACCATCGCGACGTCGAAGAGATGGTTGCCGTAGCAGAAATCCCCGAGGTCGATGAAGTAGCGCTTGTCGCCTACGAAAATGGCGTTGCTGAACTGGAGGTCTCCGTGGATTGCGGTATCCTCGTCCGGAGTGTCGGCGATGAACTTGCCGAGCTTGTCCTTCTCTGCTTTGGTGAAGAAGGGATTGGCCTCGAGCAGACGGTAGTATCTGTCCTTTACGTTCTCGAATTGGGTGGTGTCCACGTGGGTGGAATGGAGTTTCAGGCACATCTGTGCGAACTCTTCGGCGTAGTGGCCCACCCCTGCGGGATTGTCCCCGGTGGCCCTGGAATAGGATTTCTTGCCCAAGATGCGGCGGAAACGGATGCCGTAGCGCCCGTCTTCGGTCACCACGTATTCCCCGGGTTCGGGGGTGGGGATGCCCAGGTCGAACACTTTCCTGGCCAGCTTCATCTCGTCCAGCGGCTGCTGGATCTTGCCGGGGAAATACAGTTTGAGCATGATCGAAGGATCTGCCTTGTGGTCGTAGCTTTCGCCGTTGAAACCGCCTCCGGAGAGAACGTAATCGTCGAGGGATATCTTGATTGCTTCCATATTATTTGCCAAAGACTTGATTTATCAGTGATTCGAATTCCTTATATGCAAAGGTGTCCTGCAGTTCGCGGAGCGACTCAGCAAGGCCTCTGTAGTGCCACTCGTGGTCTTTGGGGTCCTTTGCGTGGAAGATGTTCCAGAAAGAATCCCCCTGCACCGCCCAGTCCCGGGCGATGGCCCTCATGTTGGAGAGTTTGTCCCCGAGAGCCACTATCTTGGCGTCGTGAGATGCCGAAGCCAGCCTTTCGATGGCGGCCCTTTTGCGGGAATGCCAGCTGTCTTCTTCGCTGACCCCTTCCTCGAAAGTGTCGCTTTCGGCAGCCACCAGCGCGGCTATCCTGTCCCCGAATTCGGCGCGGATCTCATCTACGCTCACATCGGTGTCCTCCACCACGTCGTGGAGGGCCGCCGCTGCCAGCAGTTCCTGGTCGGGGGTTATCGTGGCCACTATTTCCACGGCCTCCAGAGGGTGCACGATATAGGGGAATCCCTTTCCGCGGCGCTCGGTGCCGGCGTGGGCCTTGACCGCGAAGATAATGGCGCGGTCCAGCAGGGAAGTGTCGAGAGGTTTGTTCATGGGCTGTCTATTGATTCATGAAAGGAAGGTCCTGGGCCTGCTCCAGCAGCATGTCCGCCAGGAAGTCGTTGCTCTCGGAAGGGCCGTTGAGCATTTCGAACAGATAGCGTATGCCGGCCTTTCCGCCGCCGTTCTTGAGGATGTAGGCGATGCAGAGGTCCTGGGGGCCGAGGGAAGAGGATATGATGTCCAGATCCGTGAGGCCGATCTGGTAGCAGGCAATCTGGTAGGCGCCTTCGGAGAAGTCTTTTATGATGCGGGAGATGTCCCCCAGAGTCTTGCAGCCCATCCCTTTGAACACCGTGAGGTATGGCATCAGCGACACCTCCTGGATCTCTGCCTGGTTGACGGCGGCGATCTTCTTGTTCAGGGGAGTGAAGGGGGCGAGGTTGAGGAAACTGCGGAAAGTGTCCCCGTCCAGCGGCACCTCGTCCAGATTGCCGGATGCCACGAGGGCCTGTACGCGGCGCCTGTAGTCGTTGAGTTCCGTGCGGATCTTGCTGAACTGCTCATCGGCAAGCTCGAGCATTCCGGCCAGGCGGTTGAGGTTGCGCAGATACTCCCTGGGCACCTCCACGCCGCTCTTGTAGCCGGTGTCGTGGTTCATGTTGGCCCAGGCGTGCTGGAGGACCGTACGGAGCTGTATCTCAAAGCGATAGGGGCGGCCTTCCATGTAGCAGATATAGTGCAGGGAAAGGTAGCCGAAGCTGTCGATTTCATGGACCTTGCGCTTGTCCACTGTGTTGTCCCAGTCTACCTTGAAGAGGCGCTCCACCGCGGAGGCGACCTTGTCGACGTCGTCGATGTAGAAAGTGATGACGCGCAGGCCGATGATGTCCGTAATGTCCTGGAGGGTCTTGTATTTGGCACCCTTGAGCTCAAGTTTGCCGGCCAGTGAATCCTCGGACTTGACCCTGTATTCTATTGCCGCTACCAGAAGCCCCGCCTCGTGGAAGGTTTTTACAAGAGACTGGTGGATCTTTTCTGCGTTCTCCCGGAAGAAGGGGAGATTGTCGCGATACTCCTGGAGAATCGCCTGACAATGCGGGTCGAGCTGACTATAATCCATATTAACGCAAATATAATGATTTCTTATTATATTTGTAAGTCAAGATTACAATTATGAAAAAGATTCGCATCGCACTTGCGCTGCTGTTTTTCCTTGGAATCAGTCTTCTGCTCACCGGTCTCCTGCCCGGATTGCACCGCTGGTTCGGATGGATGCCGAAACTGCAGTTCCTCCCGGCCGTGATGGCGCTGAATGCAGTCGTCATCATCGCCCTGATAGTGCTCACCTTGTTGTTCGGGCGCATCTATTGTTCCACCATATGCCCGCTGGGGGTCATGCAGGATGGCATTTCCCGCGTGAGCGTGCTCACGAAGCGTGCCCGCAAGAACCGCAAGCCCTTCCATTTCCGCAAGGAGCACAAGTGGCTGCGCTATGGTATCTGGGTGCTCTTCGTGGCGGCCCTCATCGCCGGAATCCAGCCGGCAGTGGCCGTTCTGGCGCCCTACAGCGCATACGGACGCATAGTCAGCACCTTCCTTGGCAACCATCAGGTCCCGGTGATGATAGTGGCGGGGGTCACCCTCGTGGCGGTCGGCCTGCTGGCCTGGTTCGCCGGCAGGGAATACTGCAACAGCATCTGCCCCGTGGGCACCACTCTCAGCTTCTTCTCCCGTTTCGCGCTGTTCCGCCCGGTGATAGATGCCGACAAGTGCAAGGGCTGCCGAGTGTGCGAGGTGAACTGCAAGGCGTCCTGCATCGATATCGCCAACAAAAAGATAGACTACAGCCGCTGCATCGACTGCTTCGACTGCCTCGGTGCCTGCAAGTCCGACGCAATCAAGTATAAGTTTTTCTCCAGGAAAACCACTCCACAGCCCGGCAGAAGGGCGTTTATGACCGGTGCCGCCCTGACTTTGGGAGCCATCGCCCTGAAAGCGCAGGACAAGAAAACCGATGGCGGATTCGCCACGATACTGGACAAGCAGACCCTCGACCGCGAAACGCCCCTGACGCCTCCCGGATCCAAGAGCGTAAAAGACTTCTACAGGCGCTGCACGGCCTGCCAGCTCTGCGTCCAGGCCTGCCCCAACAAGGTCCTCCGCCCCTCCACCGACATCGACCGCCTGATGCAGCCCGAAATGGGCTACGAGAACGGATACTGCCGCCCGGAGTGCACGGAATGCTCCAAGGTCTGCCCCAGCGGAGCCATACTTCAGATCACCGCGGAAGAGAAGACCCAGTACCACATCGGCACCGCATCCGTCAACTGGGAACTCTGCGTGGCAGAGAAAGGCACCAAGTGCGGCAACTGCGCCCGCCACTGCCCTGTGGGAGCCATCTCCCTCGTGCAGAATGCGGATGGCAACAGGGTGCCCGTGGTGAACGAGGAACGCTGCATAGGCTGCGGCGCCTGCGAAAACCTCTGCCCGTCGCGCCCCATAAGCGCAATCACGGTCAACGGCCGTCAC
>CAMJJO010000103.1 GCA_946406095.1 uncultured Bacteroidales bacterium
TCATCCGTCTGGTGCACCAGGGGCACGACGTGCACGTGGCATACCAGACTTCCGGCAACGTGGCAGTTCACGATTCGGTGGTGATGCAGCACATCGACGCGGCCTATCAGCTCGGCTACGGGGACCGTACCGCCGAAGTGCAGGCCCTTATAGATTCCAAGGTGCCGGGTGAGCCCGAGCCCCGCAAGCTGCTGGATATCAAGGCTGCGATCCGCCGGAGCGAGGCTCGCGCGGCAGACTATTCCTTCGGCATGAAAGACGACCATATCCACTTCCTGAACCTTCCCTTCTACGAGAGCGGCGGCATACGCAAGCTCCCTTGCAGCCAGGCGGACGTGGATATCATCAAGAAGCTGATGGACGATATCAAGCCGGACCAGATCTATATGGCCGGAGACCTTGCGGACCCCCACGGCACCCACCGCGTGTGCACCGAGGCCGCTCTGGAGGCTTTCGAGCAGCTGAAGGAAGAAGGCGCAAGCTGGATTCCGGACTGCCATATCTGGCTCTATCGCGGAGCCTGGATGGAGTGGGAGCTCGCCCGCGTGGACATGGCGGTTCCGCTCAGCCCGGACGAGCTGATCGAGAAGCGTCACGCTATCTACAGGCACCTGTCCCAGAAAGATATAGTGCCCTTCCCCGGTGAGGATCCCCGCGAATTCTGGCAGCGCGCGGAAGACCGCACCCAGGCCACAGCCCAGCATTACGACGAGCTGGGTATGGCCGAATATCAGGCAATAGAAGTTTTCTTAAGATTGAGATAATATGAAAGTTATAATCAGAGACCATGAAAGCGAAGCCGCCCTGTGGGTGGCCGACCGCATCGCCAACGCCATCAAGGCAAAGGCAAAAATCAGCGACAAACCCTTTGTGCTGGGGCTCCCTACCGGATCCACTCCGCTCAAGGTATACGCCGAACTCGTCCGCAAAGTCAAGGCCGGCGAGCTCAGCTTCAAGAACGTGATCACTTTCAATATGGATGAGTACGTGGGCCTGCCCGTCGAGCATCCGGAGAGCTATCACAGCTTCATGTACAACAACCTCTTCAATCATATCGACATCCCCCGCGAGAACATCCACATCCTGGATGGCAATGCACCCGACCTCGCCGCCGAGTGCGCTTCCTACGAAGAGAAGATCGCCGCCACCGGCGGATTCGACCTCTTCCTGGGCGGCATCGGCGAAGACGGACACATCGCATTCAACGAGCCCTTCTCGCCCCTGCAGAGCCGCACCCGCGTGGTCACTCTCACCGACGACACCATCCGCGTGAATTCCCGCTTCTTCGGCGGCGACATCAACCTCGTGCCCAAGCAGGCGATGAGTGTAGGCGTTGCCACCGTGCTCGGAGCCAAGGAGGTTGTGATCATGGCATTCGGCCCCAAGAAGGCCCGCGCCATCGGTGAGGCCATCGAAGGCCCCATCACCCACAAGAACACCGTTTCCGCACTCCAGAACCATCCCGACGGTATAGTCGTAATGGACGAGGATGCCGCAGGAGAACTCAAAGTCAGCAGCTACAAGTACTTCAAAGCCGTCGAGGCTGCGGAAATGCGCTAGTTGCGATGGCGGCCCCGAAGACCCTGTGGTACTGCACCAATTGCGGTAACGAGAGCCCCAAATGGATGGGGCGCTGCCCGGCGTGCGGAGAGTGGAATACGATGGTGGAGGCGCCGGTGGAGAAGAAGTCCGCGAGCGGTTCCAAGGGCATTGCCGCAAAGGCCAGCCGGGACAGGAAGCCACTGAATCTCAGGGAGATAGACCGGTCCAAAGAAGATCGCGTGTTGCTGGGCATGCCGGAAGTGGACCGGCTGCTCGGCGGGGGCATCGTGCCTGGGTCGCTGGTGCTGATAGGCGGTGAGCCGGGCATAGGCAAATCCACCCTCAGCCTCCAGATTCCCCTGAATTCCGGGCTCCAGACCCTCTATGTCACGGGCGAGGAAAGCGCCCGCCAGGTGAAGATGCGTGCCGAACGCCTTTCCGCCGAGGCAAAGGACAACACCCTGATATTCTGCGAGACACGGATAGAGGATGTTATTGCGCAGGCGGGGGAGATACGGCCGGATCTGATGATAGTGGATTCGGTGCAGACGATGTTCACCGACACGGTGGAATCTACCCCCGGCAGCGTCAGCCAGATCAAGGAGGTGGCGGCCATGCTGCTGCGATTCGCAAAAGAATCCGGCGTTCCCGTCATCCTCATCGGGCATATCACCAAAGACGGCTACATCGCCGGCCCCAAGATACTCGAGCATATTGTGGACGTCGTCCTCCAGTTCGAGGGCGAGAACCGCGGGGCATACAGGATACTCCGCAGCATTAAGAACCGTTTCGGGTCCACTTCTGAAATTGCCGTGTTCGAGATGACCGGTGCAGGGCTGAAGGAGGTGGAGAATCCTTCGGAGATGCTGATTCCCATGCACGAGGCGGGCCTCAGCGGAGCGGCCATCTGCGCTACGCTCGATGGCACCAGGCCCCTCCTCTTCGAGGTGCAGGCCCTGGTGAGCAGCGCCGTTTACGGCACTGCCCAGCGCTCCGCCACCGGCTTCGACACGCGCCGGCTGAACATGCTGCTGGCCGTGCTGGAAAAGCGCGCAGGCTTCCATCTGGCCGCCAAGGACGTGTTCCTGAACATGGCCGGTGGCTTGAAGGTGAGCGACCCCGCCGCGGACCTTGCCGTGATTGCCGCCGTGCTGTCCTCCAATTTTGATTATTCCCTCCCCGGGGACTCCTGTTTTGCCGGTGAGGTCGGCCTCAGCGGGGAAATCCGTCCCGTCGCCCAGACCGACCGCCGCATAGGCGAAGCCGCCCGGCTGGGCTTCAAAAAGATATTCGTCAGTAGCTATTCCCCTCTTCCGGACAATCTTCCCAAAACCATAAAGGTGGTGAAGGTGGCGGATGTGGCCGCTCTCGTAAAAGCTCTATTCAAAAATGCGTAAGATTTCGATTATGCTCGCGGTGCTGCTCGTTTGCAGCGCCGCTTCCGCTAAAGATTTCAACCCTCGCAAGGTGGTCCTCAACCTCGCGGTCATCAGCGACACCCACGTCAACGGCCGCAACACCGTGCCCGCCTACAAGTTCCGCAGCGCCCTGATCCAGGAGCGGGATTATGCCGCCAGGTTCGGCGGCCTCGACGGTGTGGTCGTGGTGGGAGACCTTGCGGACAGCCCTGCCTGGGACATCAAGAAATACACCGAGTTCAACGACTGGAAAGCCCTATATCAGAGCGTGTTCGGCCCCAAGGAAATGCCTATGGTCTTCACAGTCGGCAACCACGACATCTATCATGAATGGAGCGACCGCACCTACGAAGAAGCGCAGAAAATCTACAAGATTCTCGGCCCTGACTATTTCCTGACCGATGTCGATACCCAGGAAATGCGGGACAATTTCGGATGCAGGCACTGCGTGATCGGCGGCTGCCACATCCTCTCCGTCACTCCCAACGGCCGCAATCCTGTCGTCTATCCCAAGGAGAGCATAGAGTGGCTGGATGCGAACCTCAAGGCCCTCACTGAAAAGGACCCCGAAAGCTATGTGATAGTGATCACCCACGCCATGATCTATGGCACCATCTACGGCAGTTTCCTGGACGATACCTACCCCAAGGGCAAGGGCTACTGGAGCACCAAGGTGCTGACGGACGTGCTGGAGAAGTATCCCCAGGCGGTGGTGTTCGGCGGGCATCTGCATTTCCCTCTGAACGACCCGCGCAGCGTCTGGCAGGGGGATTTCACCGTGATGGGAACAGCCTCCACGCGCTATATGGCCATCGACAACGGCGCCTACGACGACATGGGCGGCCTGACCGTGATGCGGGATAAGGACGAGTTCTCACAGGGCCTGCTGCTTCAGTTCGACAATAAGGGAAACATGCGTGCGGTGCGGATGGATTTCTACAATCAGACCACTATCGGCGAGCCCTGGACCATGAAGCATCCGGCAAAGAATGGCAGCCATCTTTCGAAGTATGACCACAAGCGCCAGGCCGCGGCCAACAAGGCTCCCGTGCTGAAGGATATGAAGGCGCTCGGGGGTGAGAATAAGGTGAAAGTGGTCTGGAGTGCTGCGGAGGATGATGAATTCGCGCACACCTACTTCCTGACCGTCAGCAAGGGCGGCGAGGTAGTGGCCAGCCGCAAGGTGCTGTCTGATTTCTACCGCGCTCCCAAGGCTTCTCAGATGAAGAAGACCTGGACGCGGGACATCGGCCTCGAACCCGGGGAATATGAGGTTAGCCTGCGGGCTGTGGATTCCTGGGGCGCCGAGAGCAACATACTTACCCAGAAATGCAAAGTTATCTGATATGAAAAGGCTCCTTTTTTTGGCAATTCCTCTCCTTTGCATCCTGACAGGATGTTTCAAGGATATGGATCCCTTCGAAGGCGGGGATGGCGTACGCACCAACCTGAATGGCTGCAAGTGCGTGATGCTCGGCACTCCCGGAGACGTTTACATCAGTTCCACCGGGGATGCGGGAAGTTATTCCGTGAAGTCCGACGTGACCATGCTCCGTATACTGGACCATCATCAGTTCCAGCTGGATTTCAATATCGCGGACACTGTCGCCATCGTGGCGAACCAGGAGTACAAGATTGGCACCGGGAACTATAAAGTCACCCTCGTCGGCCCCAAAGAGGCCCCGGGGGAGGAAATACCTCTCAAGGGATGGGTGAAATTCCTTCAGCTGAACCCTTCCGGCCGCATTGTCGAAGCCCGCTTCGAACTCGACGGCAAGGATTCGTCCGGGCAGGATTATACACTTCGTCACGGATTCATGCGTTTGTATAAGCAATCACCTTCAGGCGAATGAAAAAGCTTATCTTGACTATTGCATTGGCGCTTGCGGGATGCATGGCCTTTGCACAGGGAGGGCCCTGGTTTGCCGAATTCGGAGTCAGCTACGGCATGTTCGACCGTTCCGGGCTCGGGCATTATTCAGAGATTGTAGACGTGTCCTCCACATCCTCCACGGGTGAGTTGCAGTCGTCTTATCGGCCGACAATTCTCCCTACCTTCACTTTTGCCTGCGGCTACAAGATCCCGGAGACTTTCATAGGAGTCTTTCTGGATACTGCGTGGAGCTATGGCTACAACAACATGAATGGCGGCCCCAGTCTGTTGAGGGAAAAAGAAAATATCCTGCATCTGATGCCGGAAATGCGCATTTACTATATGGATAATGGGAGAGTCCGCCTTTATGCGACCCTTGGGGCCGGCATGCGCTACCGCCGCTTCTCCGAAACCTTCGAAGGCAGCACTTGTTCCAATCAGGATATACGCATGACATACCAGGTGTCGCCCTTTGGAGTATCCATCGGGGAGAAGTGGTATTTTTCCATGGATTTTGGAATTGGAACAGCCTGGTACCTGATGCGGCTGGGCGGAGGTTACAAATTCTGAAGCTCTTCCACGGGGAGTTTCTTCACGACTACTTTTCCGATTTTGACCGGGAGGACGAAGTTGATACTTTTCCTCTCGGCTTTTTTATCTTTCAGTATGGCGGGAAGCAGTTCTTCCGTGGGGCATGGGAGTTCAGTCGGCAGCCCGCAGGCTTGCAGGTCTTTCCGGATGCGGTCGGCCAGCCCCGGCTCTTCGGCGATGCCGAGTTTCTCTGCGATGCGCGCTGCCTGCACCATACCTATTGCCACAGCTTCTCCGTGGGTGAACTGCTCTTTGCAGCCGGCCTTTTTTTGCCACCATTCTATCGCGTGGCCGAAGGTGTGCCCCAGATTCAGCTTCCGTCTCAACCCGCTCTCGAACTCATCTTTGTCTACAATTTCCTGCTTGATTCCGGCGGCGAGTTGGATCAGCTCGGGTAACTCTCCGGCTGCCGATGCTACAGCGCGTTCGTAGGCCCGGCGCGGATTCTTGATGATGAAAGTCTTCAACATCTCCGCCAGACCGCTGCGGAACTCGCGCTCCGGGAGTGTCTCCAGCACCTCGGGGAAGATGGCGGTGAACTCCGGCTGGCGGATGACGCCCAGAAGGTTCTTGTAGCCGTCCAGGTTCACCCCCGTCTTGCCGCCAATCCCCGCATCCACCATCGAAAGCAGCGTGGTGGGGATATTGGCATAGCGGACGCCGCGCTTGTAGATGCAGGCCGCGAACCCGGCCATGTCCGTGGTGACTCCGCCGCCGATAGCCAGCACCAGCGCATCGCGGTCAGCCCCTTCATCCCGCAGCCAGCGGCAGATATCCAT
>CAMJJO010000104.1 GCA_946406095.1 uncultured Bacteroidales bacterium
ATTTGGTTATCGTTTATCAAATGTGACTTTCGCATTTACTGCAGTGTTGTTTGCGGGGCTGACCTCGTCGGACATCTCGGAAAGGTCTACTATCACGAAGTTCGCGCCTTCAGGGATCACGAAGTAGGAGTAACGGTGGTCTCCCTGGCCGCCGATTCCGTCTACGGTCTCACCGAGGGCGGGTTCTACGGTGCCGGTGTGGTCGTTACGCTTGGCGTCCGCGGTGGAACCGAAGGCATAGACGTTGTTCTCGAGACTGGTCACGAGGAAGGTGAGCCAGGCGGCACCGGAGGTTGCGCCGGTGACAGAGTTCTTGGAGTTGTAGTTCCCGCTCTTGCGAGGCAGGGCATCACCCTTGTAAACGAACACGGCGGGATTTGCAAGGCTCTGCTTGAGAGTGTACTTACGCTGGAAACCCGCCTTGAGGTCGGAGTCCTTGTCCGCTGCGTTGAATCCACCCCACATCCAAAGCTCGGTAACCTCCATGGTGTAGGGATTGATCTTGTCTACGGTGTTGTTGAAGCTTACCTGCTTGTTCTTGGGATCGGTCGCGGGCGAGTAGATCTTGATGGTCTTGGCATCGGTATCTACCACTATACGGTATATGCCTGCGGTCGCGATCTCCCAATACTTGGCACCGGTCTGGGTAGTGAGAGCCTGGCCGAATGTAACGGCGGTGCCGTCGGAAATCTCGTGGCTGTCTCCTGCAGGAACGATGGACAAGTTCTTTGCTTCGTTGAAGGACACAGGGATGTAGAGTTTGCCTGCAGCGAGTTCACCGCGCCATGCATACACTCCAGGATTCTCCAAAGTGGGCTCGATCTTGGTCTCAGCCGCAATGGCGCTGCCCGCCAGGAAGAGGGAATCGACCTCGAAAATCTGAGAGGTAGGGATAACGGTTACGGTCTGGGTGGTGAAGTTGAGGCTTACGCGATAGCTGTCAGCATTGGCGATGGTCCAGAAGCACTCTTCGCTCTTGTCGACCGCCTTTGCCGCCTGTGCTTCACCGTTCACCAGCAGGTCTTTTCCGCCGGCGGGCACGATCACGTTGTTCTCGTCGCCGAAGATGACGGGGAAGTTGAGCTTACCGGCCTTCAGGTTGCCGTTATACACGAACAGGCCGGAGTTATTGGCGCTTGCAGACATCTCGATCTGATCTCGCACGGCGGTGCCACCCATAAAGACCTTATCGGCAGCGAACTGCTTGGGACCGTAGGTCTTGATGGGAACCACGATGGTGGACATATCGGGAATGACCACTCGGGGACCGGTATAAGTTGCGATAATGCTGAAGCGGAGTTCACCCTTGGTGCTGGTCTGCTGGCCGAAGTGGTCGACCAGCATATCCTGCAGCTGCTTGTTGGTATAGGAGCGGGTGAAGTTGCCGCCGTCCTCGTACTCGCTGATTGCCGCCGCTTTGCTCGAAGGCATCTCGACCGAATACTGATAAGTCATTATGAAGTCGTCCCCGTAGTCGTATGCAGGGGTCCAGGTGATGGTGAGGGCAACTGCGTCCGGAGCAGCCTCGTTGAGGATGACGGACTCTGCAGATGCGCTGATCTCCATCGTGGCGTTGTAGTTCGACTTGCTGTTGTCGATCTCGTGCTTGTTGCACCCGATGAGTGCAGCAGCGGCTATGCCCATAAGGGCGATGTTCATTATCTTTTTCATAGAATCAATAGCCTTCGTTGTTAGTCAAATTGCCACCCGAAAGTTCGATATCGTGGGTCGGGATGGGAAGGAGATACTGACGTGCAGGGAAGATGCGCTTTGCACCCTCTTCGCACAGTCCGGCTGCCTTGAGAGGAGCGAAGTCGGCCATACCGTCTTCGTCGATTTCAGGGGTCTGTCCCCAGAACCAGTAGCCTTTGTTGACAACCTTGTCGAGGCAGTCTGCCGGAGCAAGGTTGATGTAGTTGAACTTGTTGAGAGCCTTTTCTGCAAGACGCCAGCGGATGAGGTCGCGGTAGCGCAGGCCTTCGAAAGCAAGCTCCACGCGGCGTTCCAGACGCACGGTCTGGCGGAGGGTCGCCTGGTCGGTAGCGGTTACCGCAGGATAGAGGGTCTTGGCAGAAGGGCTCACCTGATATGCACGTGCACGGACCTGGTTGATGGCATCGAGCACGGAGTCGTCAATCTGGTTTAGCTCGATCTTGGCCTCTGCATACATAAGGAGCACATCTGCGTAGCGCATAATGGTGTAGTCGCACTGCACCTGCTTTCCGTTCTCGGTCCAGGTCGCATCCACGCCCTTCTTGAGCAGAAGGCCGTTGTAGGAAGCGTACTGGTTGACGATGCGGCTGTCCTGGTTGTCCTGCTGGGCTCCGGTGGAGGCGTTGGTCACCTTCTTGGTTGCAGGTGAAGGATCGAACTCGAATCCGCAGTGCATAGTGTTGAATTCAACGATGGTCTTCGCGCAGCGGGGATCCCTGTTCTCAAAGGGTTTCAGGCTGTTGAAGAGAGGGCTCTCGTCAATGGGCTTGCCGTCGGTGCAGAGGTAGGCTGCGAGAAGATCCCAAGAAGGAGTGTATGCAGCATATCCACCTGCGTTGCGGGGCAGGGAGTTGTTCACATACCACTGATCCAGCAGTACACTGTTCTCGATGGAACGGGGGATGGCGAAGATCTTCTCTTTGATGAATCCGGTGCTCTGCCAGAAGATGTCGGCGTAGTCGGCCTCGAGGGCGTAGTTGCCGAGCTTGATGCAGTTCTGGGCTGCCTCCGCGGCAACTGCCCAGTCGCCGTTGTAGAGGGCATAGCGGGCCTTCATCGCATAAGCGGCACCCTTGGTGAAGTGAACTGCGTTCACACCCCAGTCAGCAGGGAGATATTCGGCCGCAAGGTCGAAATCTGCATACATCTTGGCAATCACCTCAGCCTTGGGAGTGCGGCCGTTCTTCTCGGCCTCCTGAATGGTCTGATAGGTGTCGATGTAGGGAACGTCACCGAAGAAGAAAACGAGATCGCCGTATTTGCAGGCACGGGAGAAATAGGCCTCGCCTTCGTAGCGACGGACCTGCGCTTCGTCCATCCCGGCCTCGCGTGCACGGTCAATTTTGTCGAGCAGGGAGTTCGCCCTGGCGATCAGCTTGTAGGCCTGTTGCCAGATGGTGTAGGCATCCCAGGTCTGGCCGTTGACGGTGCCTTCGAGGATGGCGTTGCGGTTGGTGTTGCGGTAGGTGAAGTTGTCGGACCACTGCTCCTGGGCAATCAGATAATCCCAGTAGCCTAGCACGTAGAATTCATTCACCGCCATATTGAGTTCGGTCTCCGTGGTATACCAGGAGTTGCTGTTGCCCTGGCTCTTGGGAGTCATATCCATGGACACGCAGGATGCAAATGCAAGCGCGGCGGCAATTATAATGATGATATTCTTTTTCATAAGACTCTCGCGTTTAGAATTTTACGGAAACACCCATCAGGACGGAAGTCGTAATAGGATAGGAAGTGTAGCCCATCTCAGGATCCCATCCCTTCGGATAGTGGCTGAGAGAGAACAGGTCGGATGCACTGGCATATACACGGACCTTCTTGGCTCCGATGACAGAGGTCCACTTGGAAGGAAGGGTGTAGCCCAGGGTGATGTTCTTCAGGCGGAAGTATGCGCCGTTGAACATCCAGTAGTCGGAAATCGCATAGTTGTTGGAGATGCCCACCTTGGTGAGACGGGGATATACAGCCTTAGCGTTTTCTTCGTCAGTGTTGAAGGGGCTCCAGTACTTGCCGTCGATGATGGCGGGGATGTTGCCATAGTTGTCGCGGAGCGGCTGGACCATCGCAGAACCCATATAGGAGTTCTTCTTGCCTATGCCCTGGAAGGCCATCGAGAAGTCGAATCCCTTGTAGGCGAGGTTGATGTTGCCGCCGAACTGGAAGCGGGGGAACTGGTTGCCCAGAACCACGCGGTCGTATTCAGGGGAGATCTTTCCGTCCGGAACTCCGTCGGGACCGGAGATATCCTTGTACTTGATATCACCGACTGCCACGGAGTTGTTGAGCTTGGCGGAGTTGTCCACATCTTCCTGGGTGAGGAAGAGACCCTCGGAAACGTATCCGTAGTAGGCGTTGTAGTACTCACCCGCACGCTGGATGGTGCTGCTGCCGATGATGTCGGCATCGTTCAGGTAGTCGATCCTGGAGAGGAAGTCGGACACGTTGGCGCTCACGCTGTAGATGAAGTCGCCTTTGCGGTCGTGCCAGCCGAGTTCGAGATCCCATCCGCGGGTGCTCATCTTACCGGCATTGGTGCTGGGGTTGTTGTAACCCATGGCCCATGGAATTTCGATGGAGAGAAGCATGCCGTCGGTCTTCTTCCAGTAGTAGTCGAAGCCCACGGATAGCTTGCTGTCGAAGAGAGTGGCATCGAGGCCGAGGTCGGTTGAAGTGGTGGTCTCCCAAGTGATATCCTCGACTGCAAGTGCGCGCTGGGAAGCGGTCTTGTTGGAGGTCACTTCGCCGTCCTTGTAGAAGAGGGCGTCGCCGAAATTGATGAGGGCGAGGTAAGGGAAGTAGTTGCTTCCGATGCGCTCGTTACCAAGCATACCCCAGCTGGCGCGGAGTTTCAGGAAGGAGAGAACGGGCTTGAGGCCGTCCATAAAGGATTCCTGGCTGATCACCCAGCCCGCGGATGCGGAGGGGAAGGTTCCCCAGCGGTACTTGCTGGCGAAGCGGGAAGATCCGTCACGGCGGACATTGGCCTGGAAGAGATAGCGTCCGTCGTAGTCGTACATCACACGGCCGAAGAAGGAGTTGGAGGTGTACTCGCTGGCGCTGCCGGAGTTCTCCTGGAAGTCCTCGGGACCGATGTTGAGGTAAGGATACTGGGTGAGCTCGTACTGGTCGCGGGCTGCGGTCAGGTTCTCGCTCTTGGCAACATAGTTCTCGAAACCGGCCATCGCGCTGAAGTTGTGGTACTTGCCAAAGGTGTGATGGTAGTTGACCAGGACCTGTGCGGTAACGTTGTAGTTGTCGTTACGGGTCTCGGAGAGCTTGTTGGTGGCGTAGGAAGTGCCACCGCCCTCGAGCCATCCGCCGAATGCATCGGGATCGTCCATCAAGGTGTAGTATGTGGCAAGCTTGAACTGTTTCTGCTTGGTGTAGTTGATGAACGGGGAGATGACGCCCTGGATGCTGAGTTCCTTGACGGGCTTGTACTCGATGGTACCTTTACCACCGATCTGGGTGCTCCAGGAAGTGGAGTTTCCGCCGTTGAGGAGGAGTCCGTAAGGGTTGGCTCCGGACTTACCCTCGGCGATGCGTCCGTCTTCCCACATTGCGGCATAGACGGCAGGGGTCTTGCGCATATCGCTGAAGGGACCATAAACGGTGCTGCGGCTCTTGCCACGGCGGATGTTGATGTCGAGGCTGGCGTTCAGCTTGTCCTTTATGATGGTGAAGTCGTTGTTGGTGCGGAGCATATAGCGCTGGAATCCGCGGCCGTCATAGAGACCTTCCACGTCGTCGTAGGAAAGGGACACCTTGGTGCGCACCAATTCATTGCCGCCGGAGACGGACACCTGATGGGTCTGACGGGGTGCATAATCCTTCATCATAAGGCCGCGCCAGTCCGTGATAGGATAGTGGTTGGGATCCGTCTTGTTGTACTTCACCCAGTTCTTGATCTGGTCGGCGGTGTAGAGCTGGAAGAATCCTGCGGTGTTGTTGTCGTTGTAAAGAAGCTCGTTCGACATCTCGAGGAAGCGGGTTACACCCACCATATCGGGCTCTGCGGTAGGAATCTCGAGACCGAATTCCCCGGTGTATGTCATGCTCAGGTCGGAACGGTCACCACGCTTGGTGGTGATAAGGATCACGCCTGCAGCGGCCTTGGAACCGTAGATGGAGGCCGCGGCAGCATCCTTCAATACAGAGATGCTCTGCACGTCGGAAGGATTCACATAGTCCATACTGCTCACCTGCACGCCGTCCACTATATAAAGAGGATCGGAAGTGCCGATGGTGGTGATACCGCGGACACGGATGGAACCTGCCGAAGCACCCGGAGCAGAGTTGTCGCGGGTGACCATAACGCCGGAAAGGGCGCCCTGGAGAGCGGTGGAGAGGGTCGTGGTCTTCTTGGCCTCGATGTCCTCGCCGCGCACGGAAGCGACAGAACCGGTGAGGTCCTTGCGCTTGACGGTACCATAACCGATGACGACCACTTCGTCGAGAAGTTTGGTGTCGGG
>CAMJJO010000105.1 GCA_946406095.1 uncultured Bacteroidales bacterium
GCGGGTTTTCCTCGACAGGTCGGCCCAAAAATGCCCTACCCGTAGAGGTTTTCCGGGTTTTCCTCGATAGGTCGGCCCATAATTGACTTCCCCAGTGCTCCCGGTGTCCCATTTTTAAATAAATATTATCTTTGCGGAAGCAATGGCGTCGGGCAATCATATACAGAAGACCAATGCGGCACGGCTGCTTGAGGCGGCGGGGGTGCCGTTCGGGCTCATTCCTTATGAGGTGGACGAGAGCAATCTCGCGGCGGAGCATGTGGCGGCAGAGTTGGGGGAGCCTATCGGGCAGGTATTCAAGACTCTCGTGCTACGTGGCGACCGTAACGGCCTCTTTGTATGTGTGATGCCGGGAGATATGGAGGTGGACCTGAAGGTGGCGGCGCGCATTTCGGGGAACAAGTCCTGCGCGATGATTCACATGAAGGAACTCCTTCCGGAAACCGGATACATCCGTGGCGGCTGCTCTCCGATCGGGATGAAAAAGCCCTTTCCTACCTTCATTCACGAGTCCGCCCTGTTATACGATTATATCTACATAAGCGCCGGCGTTCGCGGCCTCCAGCTGAAAATCAATCCGGAACAACTGATCTCATTCATCGGTGCAGGAATCTATCCATTATAATATCGTTCACTATGCTTACCATCTGCCTTCTCATACTCATCTACTCGATGCTTAAGAAACCTGTGGCATCGCTGGTCGCAAAAATAAAGGATGCCGACTGGAAGAGGCCGGCCAGGAATGCTTGGAACAAGATCTTAGAGTATTCCAAACGCGCCGGGAGGGAGGCGACCCGGATCGTGCTGCGCTTCTATTATGCGCTGACCGACGGTGACCTTTCCCCTAAGGACAAGGCGCTGGTGTATGCCGGCATCATCTACATAGTGGTTCCTCACGACCTTCTGCCAAAAAAGACCCTCGGCCTGCTGGGCCTGGTGGACGACGCGGCTGTAATCAGCTGGGTCTGGAAAAAGGTATCCGGCTGCATGACCCCGGCCGTGGAGCAAAAGGTTAACGATACCCTGAACGACTGGTTCGGGTACGATGTCAGGGTTACAAAACCGGAATAATTACGCTATCTGAGGGCGGCCGGGACGGGGTTTGTCGTCGTCGATGGGCTTCTGCTCCGGCATCTTTCCATCCTGCAGGCCTTTCCATGCCTGACGGTGCTTCCAGATGTCGATAGCCGCAAAGATAGCCGCGCGCATCGAGCGGGGATCCGCCTCGTCGCGCCCGGCAAGTTCGAATGCCGTGCCGTGGTCGGGCGAGGTGCGCACCACGGGAAGACCGGCGGAATAGTTCACGCCGTCTTCGAAGGCAATCGCCTTGAACGGTGCCAGTCCCTGGTCGTGATACATCGCCAGAGTGGCATCGAACTGCTCGTAGTGGCCCATCCCGAAATAACCGTCAGGGGAGAAGGGCCCGAAGGCCATGATGCCTTCTTCCACAGCCTTCCGGACGGCAGGGATGATGATATTCTGCTCTTCGGTGCCGAGCAGGCCGCTGTCTCCGCTGTGAGGGTTGAGACTCAGCACGCCGATGCGAGGATTCGCGATGCCGAAATCCTTCTCCAAACTCTCCTTCATCAGACGGAGTTTGCTCAGGATTTTCTCTTCGGTGATGGCGCCGGGAACATCCTTCAACGGAATATGGCCGGTCACCACGCCCACCTTCAGGCGTTCGCTGATCATCAACATGGTCACATCCTTCACTCCGAAAGCCTCCTGCAGGAACTCGGTATGGCCGGGGAAGCCGAAGCCCTCGGCCACGATGGCCTTCTTGTTGATGGGGCCAGTCACAAGCACGTCGATCTTGCCGGCCTTGAGGTCCCGCACGGCCCAGTCCAACGCGGTAATGGCCGCCTTGGCGGATTCTGCGGTGGCTCCGCCGGGCTCGGCGAACACATTGTCCGGCAGGCAGTTGACTATATTCACACGCTTGGTGTGGGCCTCAGAGGCGGAAGAGATGGCATTGGTGTCCATCTGCTCGATCTCGGGGATGGATTTGCGGTAGAAACTGAAAATCTTGCTCGACCCGTACACAACCGGAGTGAGCATATCGAGTATGCGGGGGTCGCTCAGCGCCTTGATAATCACTTCATATCCGATGCCGTTGCTGTCGCCCTGCGTAATGCCTACTACAAGCTTGTTATCTTTCATAATCCTAAAGTGTTTTCTTCTTCATTAACGTAACCCTCGTCCTGAGGGAGCCCGGGCTGGCCGTAGGCTGCCACCGCAAGGCGGTCGCAGCGCTCGTTCTCGGGATGCCCGGCGTGGCCTTTCAGCCAGTGGAAGGTGACCTGGTGCTTCCTGTACAAGGGTAAAAACTTCAGCCAGAGATCTGCGTTCTTTTTCTTCTTGAACCCTGTTGCGACCCACTTGTCCAGCCATTTCTCCTCCACCGCCTTCACCACATAGGAAGAGTCGCTCCATACCTCCACGGTGGCGTTTTCCCATTTGATGGCCTCCAGCCCCATTATCACCGCCAGCAATTCCATTCTGTTGTTGGTGGTGAGGGCAAAGCCCCCGGACATCTCCTTACGGAGATTCCCGCAGATGAGCACCGCGCCCCATCCGCCCGGGCCGGGATTGCCGCTTGCAGCCCCGTCCGTGTAGAGGTATATGGTCGGTTTTCCTTCCATTTTCAACAAAAATAACTATTTTTGTAAGATAATGAATGATAAAAAGCTCAATATTCTCGTAACGGGTGCCAACGGACAGCTGGGCTGCTGCCTCAGGGATGCGGCCAAGGCCAGCCGGAACCGCTATATCTTCACCGATATCAGCGACATTCCCGGCCTGGAAACCACTCTGCTGGATGTCTGCAATCCGGATACGGTGGATATTGTGGCGGATTCCGAGAATGTAGACGTGATCATCAACTGCGCCGGCTATACGAACGTAGACAAGGCAGAAGAAGAAACGCGTCTCGCAGATGAGCTGAACAGCGTTGCCGCCGGGAATCTGGCAGCCACGGCCAAACGCCGCGGAGCACTTCTCATCCATATATCTACGGACTACATTTTCGGCGGGGATGCTTCCAGGCCTATTCCCGAGGATGCGCCTCCTGCCCCTCTGGGGGTGTACGGAGCCACCAAGCTGGCGGGGGAGAACGCCGTCCGCTCATCTGCCTGCAGGCATATTATCCTCCGCACGGCATGGCTCTACTCGAAGTACGGGCGGAATTTCGTTAAGACGATGCTGAACCTCACTGCCAACCATCCGGAGGTAAAGGTGGTGAGCGATCAGCTCGGAACGCCTACCTATGGTCCGAACCTGGCGCGATTCATCACCGGCATCCTCGAGGGCGGCATCCCGGAGCAGACGGGCACTTATAATTTCACCGACGAGGGCGTTTGCAGCTGGTACGATTTCGCCAGCGAAATCTGCACTCTTGCCGGGAACTCATGCAAGGTGACGCCCTGCCGCACGGCGGATTACCCCAGCCGCGCCCGCAGGCCGCACTATTCCGTGCTGGACAAGAGCCTTGTGAAATCTACTTTCGGAGTGGCTATCCCACACTGGACGGAGCCGCTGCGGGAGTGCATTGCAGAATTGAAAAAATGACTATAGAGCATACTTCCATAGATGATGTGATACTGGTCCATCCCAGGATTTTCCGGGATGCGAGGGGCTGGTTCTTCGAATCCTTCAACGAAAGGGCTTTCGCGGAACTGGTCGGCCCCGTGCATTTCGTGCAGGATAACGAAAGCAAATCCTGCCGCGGAGTGGTGCGCGGGCTGCACTATCAGAAGGGAGCCGCTGCTCAGGCAAAGTTAGTACGTGTAATCAGAGGAAGAGTTCTGGACATCGCCGTCGACATCCGGGTGGGGAGCCCCACTTTCGGCAAATGGGCGGCTGCGGAACTGTCCGGCGAGAATGCCTCCCAGCTGTTCATCCCCCGCGGATTCGCCCACGGGTTCAGCGTGCTCAGCGACGAGGCGGTTTTTCAGTACAAATGCGATGGCTTCTACAACCCGTCAGCGGAGGGAGCCATTGCCTGGGACGATCCCGATCTTGAGATAGACTGGGGCCTGCCCGCAGGGGAGGTGCTGCTGTCCGAGAAGGATAAGCACCACGCCCGGCTGAAAGACATCCCCGCAGAGGATCTCTTCGTCTTCGGAGCCGATTTGTATTGATGAAAAAAGTTGCAATCCAGGGATATTCCGGCTGTTTCCATGAGGAGGCCGCCAGAACCTTCTATTCCACCATCGGGACGGAAGGCCTGCAGATAGTGGAGTGCGATACCTTCGGTGGCCTTTACGAGGCCGTCGGGAGGGGGGATGCCGACGCCGCGGTGATGGCGATCGAAAACACCGTCTCGGGCGGTCTCATCCCCAATTTCGAACTCCTTCGCAGGAATCCCCAGAAGATAAAGGGAGAGGTGTTCCTGCGCATCGAGCAGAACCTGATGGCCCTTCCCGGGCAGAGCATCTCCGACCTGAAAGAAGTCCGCACCCACTATATGGCCATCAACCAGACCCGCGAGTTTTTTAAGGCCTGGCCGCAGATACGCCTGGTAGAGTCTGAGGATACCGCGAAATCCGCCGCGCAGGTGGCCCGCGAAGGCCTCAAGGGCATCGGCGCAGTGGCATCCAAGCTTGCGGCAGAGCTCTACGGCCTGGAAATCCTGGCCCCCGGCATCGAGACCTACAAGCAGAACTTCACCCGCTTCCTCATCATGGACGACAGCCTCTCCGTGCCGGAAGATCAGATAGACAAGGCCTCCCTTTGCTTCACCTTGCCGCACACTCCGGGAAGCCTCGCGCACATACTCACCATACTCTCGTTCTACGAGATGAATCTCACCCGTATCCAGTCCCTGCCCATCCCCGGGAGGGAGTGGCAGTACTTCTTCTATGTAGATATCAAATTCAGCACCTATGCGCGCTATCAGCAGGCAATCGCCGCCGTGCGGCCGCTGATCGACGAGTTCCAGGTGCTGGGAGAATACAAGTCCGCCCTATGATCATTCAGCCAGCAAATCGCACCGGTAGCGTCAAGGAATACTACTTTTCGGTGAAGAACAAGGAGATCGCCCGGATGAACGCGGACGGCCGCACCGAGCCCGTGATCAATCTTGGCATAGGGTCCCCGAACGGGCGTCCTCCGCAGGCGGCCATCGATGCCCTGTGCTCCACCGCCGTGCGCGACGGAGTTCACGCCTATCAGCCCTATGTGGGCATCCCTGAACTGCGAAAAGCCTTCGCGGACTGGTACGCCCGCTGGTACGGAGTGGCGCTGGATCCATCTTCCGAAATCCAGCCTCTGACGGGTTCCAAAGAGGGAATCCTGATCATCTCGCTGGCCTTCCTGAACCCTGGCGACAAGGTGCTGGTGCCGGATCCGGGATATCCTACCTACAGTTCCGCCGCCCGCCTGTGCGAAGCGGAAATCGCGAGCTACGACCTGGTGGAATCCCTTGGCTGGCAGCCGGATTTCAAGGCGCTGGAGGCGATGGACCTGAGCGGGGTGAAGATGATGTGGACGAACTACCCCAATATGCCCACGGGAGCGCCGGCCGATCCGGAACTCTACCGCAAGCTGGTGGACTTCGGCCGCAGGCACGGGATACTCATCTGCAACGACAATCCATACAGTTTCATCCTCGCCCGGGAGCATCATTCCATACTGGCGGTTCCGGGCGCGAAGGACTGCTGTCTGGAGCTGAATTCCCTCAGCAAGGCCCACAATATGGCGGGCTGGCGTATAGGGATGGTGGCTGCGGCGGCGGATGTGGTCGCGGAGATCCTGAAGGTGAAGAGCCAGCTGGATTCCGGGATGTTCCGCCCTTTGCAGATTGCGGCGGTCGAGGCTTTGGGGCAGGGGCCGGAATGGTTCGAGGCCCTGAACGAAGAGTATCGCCGCAGGCGCGTTGCCGCCGGGCGCATCTTCGACGCCCTCGGAGTTAGCTATAATCCTGATTCCCAGGGGCTTTTCCTCTGGGGGCGCGTGCCTTCCGGGGTGTTGCCGGTGGAGTTGTCGGACAAACTCCTGCACGAGGCGGGAGTGTTCATCACCCCCGGATTCATCTTCGGAAAAAATGGAGAAAACTATCTGCGCATCTCGCTCTGCGCCACCGTTGAGGTGTTCGGGCGGGCGCTGGAAAAGATAAAAGCTGTAATATGATAGTAGGTGTTATTGGTCTAGGCCTTATCGGCGG
>CAMJJO010000106.1 GCA_946406095.1 uncultured Bacteroidales bacterium
CCCTTCGGGACGGTCCCCCCGCTATCGAACCGCGGGTGTTACGTCCCTCAGGGGGGATACCCTACTGGCCAACCGGTGAAGGTGTTCCAGTTGTCAAAAGAAATTTATTCAAAGGTGGCATATCGAGAGGGGACGGAGGGAATAATCGCCGAGGTCAAGGCGAAGTATCTGACACTGGACGATCTGGCCCTGAAGGAGAATCCGCTGGTGATGGTGCTGGAAGGGGTAGAAAAACCGGGAAACCTTGGCGCCGTCCTTCGCAGCGCCGATGCCGCCGGGGCCGACGCAGTCATCATCTGCGACCCCCTCACCGACCTCTACAACCCCAACCTCATCCGCGCCAGCATAGGAGCGGTATTCACCGTGCCCGTAGTCTGCTGCTCATCGGAGGACGCCATCGCCTTCCTCAAGGCCCGCGGCATCCGCATCCTCACCGCCCAGCTGCAGGATTCATCTCCCTATTACGATGTGGATATGACCTGCGGCACCGCCCTGGTGATGGGCACCGAGGCCACCGGCCTCACCCCCGTCTGGCGCACCGCCGCCGACGCTCACATCCTCATTCCCATGCTCGGCCGCCTCGATTCGCTCAACGTCAGCGTCTCTGCCGCCATTTTGCTGTACGAGGCCGTCCGCCAGCGGCAGGTCGTGGTCAAAAAAGACTTGTTTTGACCACGAGGGTACGTTTTTTGAGGGGTTTGTGGTCAAATGATGGTCTTTTTGACCACGTGATGAAAGAGAAATGAAAAGATTACTTACGATAGCTATTATCCTTGCTGCCATCTGGCCGGCAGCGGGGCAGCGAATCAACCCTAACGCTTTCACCCAGGAACTGAGTTTCGGCATCGGCGCAGGGGCTACCTTCGAGAATAACTTTGGATCCGACGCCAATTACTGGCTGAACTACAGCCACTACTACAGCCCCCATATGGGCGCTCGCTTCGGTGTTCAGTATATGCCTGAATATCTGGGAGTTGAGGATTTCGTGCGTTTCCCGATGGCCTTTTCGCTGCGCACCGGTATGCGTACTACAAACGAGGCCTACACCTATGGGGCCCTTGCAGCCATAGACCTGATAGACGCTTTTGTGTGGAACAGCGACAACATAGTCGTAGATATGTTCGCAGTGTTCCTGCTGAGTCTTATCAGCCGCGCGGAATTCTTTGTCGGCATCACTCCTGGCTTCATTCAGGGGGAAGACAATATCCATACGGCCTGGTACACTGGCCTTGACGGTAATACCTATAAGGAATATCACGGCATCAATAAAGCCGGAAGTTTCTTCTGCTCTGCAGATGCAGGCGTGAATTTCTCCTGGCGTATTTGGCGCTTCACCATCAATATGAGCCCGGTAGTGCACTACAATTTCACCGAGAACTACCGGATATATAGCGCCAACGAAAGCACAGTACATCCGCAGAATACGCCTATACGCTGGCTGTTTTCCATGAATTTCGGGCTGGGGTATTTGTTTTAGAAAAATTATTTCTATCTTTGCAGTCCCAATCGGGGGATTAGCTCAGCTGGTAGAGCGCTTGCATGGCATGCAAGAGGTCAGGGGTCCGAATCCCCTATTCTCCACAAAAAACGCAGACCGAAAGGCCTGCGTTCTGTTTTTATCCCCTCTCCATCTCCCTGCGGGCGTCCTTCTCTTTGATGGACTGGCGCTTGTCGTATTCCTTCTTGCCTCGGGCGAGGGCGATGTGGAGTTTGGCGTAACCGTTGTCGGCGATGTAGAGGCGCACGGCCACTATGGTCAGGCCTTTGGTCTTGACCGCCTGGGCGAGGTGCCTGAGTTCGCGTTTTGTGAGGAGAAGTTTTCGGTCCCGCATCGGCTCGTGGCCGTTCCAGCTGCCCCAGAAGTATGTAGCGATGTTCATCCCCTTTACATAGAGTTCGCCGTTCACGAAGTAGCAGAATGCGTCCTGAAGGGATGCCTTGCCGGCGCGCAGGCTCTTGATCTCGGTACCGACCAGCACTATGCCGGCGTCGTAAGTCTCGATGAACTCGTAATCGAAACTCGCGCGCTTGTTGCGGATCTGTATGCTGCTCTTTGCCTTTGCCATAATAAATGGACTGCAAAGATAGAAATTCTATCGCAAATTCGCATAGAAGGGGTTAAAAGGATCCCCCTTGAATTGCAACATCGCCTTGTCGATTTGTACGCCATCCTTGTCTACGAATAGCAGGACTTTCCCGATAATGGAATTCCATTTTTTATAAGAAACGGAAGCGTTCTTGTAATCCAGTGTTCCCTCGCTTGCGAAACGACAGGAATAGCCTTCGTCTTCCACTCTGTTGCCATCCAGGCTTATATTCCAGTTATAGTGGTTGGGAGTAACGACATTTGTTGGTGCCATCTTGGCGGTAATAGTGTAGGAGGTGGGAAAATTGATACCATTTATCGGATAATCTCCGCTTCGCGAAAGTGTCCAGGTGCTGTCTGCACTTGTTTTCCGCACGGTTACACCACTTATGGCCAGTTCGTTGTCCAGTTTTTGTTCTACCCCATCTGTCCACAGTTGATCTCCGTATAAGGCAAGCACTGTTTCGAGAGCCTGTAGGTTCTGGATAATCAGGTTATCGCAAATCTGTTGGAGGTATGCCCTTGTGTAGGCGCCAGTATATGATGACGTCCCGTCAAATCCGCGGTCTATATAGTCGTAATCCCTGCTGCATGAGAGCAGACATGTTATAGCTAGTATGTATATAAGCAGTTTTTTCATAGCGGTATTAATATCTGTATTTAACTCCAATTCTAACTCCGTTCACCACAGAGCCTACGACTCCCTCGACAAAAAAGCCGATTCTTCCGGGACCGTAGTTCATGCCTACGGGTGTGAGTTCATATTCCGCAAGCATCCGATTTGCTGTCTGATAGGTTCTTTGGAAGATTATTTCGGCATGTGAATATCCCAACCCAAGAGCAGCTCCTCCATAAAGATAGAAATCGCCACCATTGTAATAATAATACTTGGCGCTCGCCATCAGTGAATAATTATGGACTCTTTTCTTATACAGGTTGTTCACGTTATTCACACCCCGTTTGAATCCTGTGCCATTTGCTATGGAGAGGCTGACGCCAACCAGAATCCTCTCCCGCAGGGTTTTGCTTACCTCCAACTGGTAGGAGGGGGAACAACTGGCGAGTACATATAGATCTCCGTAAATACCATTGAGGGTTTGGGGGCGGTCCAGCACAAAGTCCTGGCTGGTAGATGCCATAAGGCCCGGGACGCCGCCGGCTGAAAGGCGGAAAATGACCTGGGCATCCATGCTGAATGCGGAGAGAATGCCCGCTATGAAGAGTATAATGAGTTTTTTCATGGCATCAGAAGTTTATCTTCAGTGACATCGGCCCCACGCTGACACTGGCCTTGTGCCTGCTTTGGGTATCGTTGATGTACATATTCTTGATTTTTGCCACTCTATTTGCATCGTATATGTTCCATATCCACAGCCCAAAGGCGGCAATGCCTAATATGGCTCCGGTTTCATCGCTAAAATCTCCGAAACCCGCTGCGCAGGCTATACTCCCCATGGTTGCAGCTCCAATGCAAATACCGCGGACGGTCTCTCCGCACAGGCATTGCCCAAGCCCGGGGATGACATAGGATGCGAGGCTCATTGTAAAAGGAGTGTAGTATTCCGGTTCCAATCTGCTGTATTGGCTTGGCCTGTATTTATCTACATACTCCCTGAATTGCATTCCGGCGGCAATGCCATCTGGTATTTCCCGTTGGAGCAGAAACCCGGCATTCCTTGATTGAAACTGGGTGAATGAATCTATTTCGCCATTATTATATTGTATCGTCTGGATGTTCCTCTTGGATTCGGTGTAGACGGGGCCGTCGAGATTGGAGTATTTCTTGTAACGGACATCGTTCAGGTTGACTTCAAGCACCTGGGCCTCGATTTCAGATCCATCCTTCATGGTGATTATGTCCTGCGCGCCGGCCCGGATGCAAGCGCCTGCCAGAATGGCAAGGATGAATAACAGTTTCTTCATATTGAAATATTAGTTTTGCTAATATAATCCATTTTTTTCGGAATCTTGCGTATCTGGAGATTGAATTTCATATATTTGCACAGTTATGCCGAAGATCCGTAAACCCCTGCCGGCCGAGTTGCCGGAGCCGGAAATAATCGACCTGGATGCGCTTGCCGCCGACCTCCGTTCGGGGGCGGTGGAGCTGGTGTGCGTGCTGGGGCCGACGGCTTCGGGCAAGACGAAGTATGCGGTGCGCCTTGCTCGGGATCTGGCTGCCCTGGGGCTCCCGGCGGAAATCATCTCCGCGGATTCGCGCCAGGTTTACCGTGGGATGGATATCGGCACGGGGAAGGATCTTTCTGAGTATCAGGAGATTCCGTATCATCTGATAGATATACGCGAGGCGGGGACGCAGTATAATGTTTACGATTTCGCGCAGGATTTCCGCGCTGCTTTTGCGGATATCCGCGCCCGCAGCAAGGTGGCTATTCTCTGCGGCGGCACCGGGTTGTATATAAATGCCGTTACCGCCGGCTACGACTTCCGATCTTCGAAACCACTCAGCCAGCCGGTGGATTTTGGCAGACCTTCCGTTGCCGGTAGTGATGGCGTTCACTCCGCTACCGCCACGCACAGGCTCGCTCAAAAAACTTCCGTGACCGCCATCACTACCGGTACAGAATCCCCTCACACATTTTTTATCGGCACCCTTGTCAGCCGTGAGGTCCGCAACGCCCGCATCGATGCGCGGTTGAAAGCGCGGCTGGAAGAGGGGATGATAGAGGAGATCCGGGGTTTGCTGGAGCACGGTGTGCCGGCCGAAACGCTGATAGGCTACGGCCTTGAATATAAATTCGTTACCCTCTTCCTGCAAGGGCAGCTGACCGAGCAGGAACTATTCGAAAAACTCTCCACCGCCATCCATCAGTTCGCAAAGCGGCAGATGACTTGGTTCCGGGGGATGGAACGCAGCGGCGCAATCATCCATTGGGTGGAGGTCTAACTCATTATGACTATGGCAGATACAAAACTGATATATTTTGCGGGCGGATGCTTCTGGGGCACCGAGCACTTCTTTTCTGGAGTGGACGGCGTGGTTTCGGCCGTGAGCGGTTATGCCCAGGGTTCGCCTTCGTTCGAAGGTAGGCCTTCCTATGAGCAGGTCTACACCGACACCACCGGCTTCGCGGAGACCGTCCGCGTGTGCTATTGGCCCGAGCGCATCTCCCTCGAGACACTGGCAGATTTGTTTTTCAGTATCATCGATCCCTTAAGCCTGAACCGGCAGGGGCACGACGAGGGCACCCGCTATCGCACCGGAATCTATTACTCCGATCCGGAGGATCTGCCTGTGCTTCAAGGAGTTTACTCTGCCGTTGAGGCTCGTATCGGCCAGCCGCTGGTGGTTGAATTGGAACCGCTTCGGAATTTCTTCGAGGCCGAGGAGCGGCATCAGTTGTATTTGGACAAGAATCCGGACGGCTATTGCCATCTGCCTGCGCGAGTGTTTAAGTATCTGCGTCTGTATCAGGATGTTGCAGCTCTCCTTGGGGATGAGCCGGATCCCGTTGCCCGTATGGCCGAGACCGCTGCGCTCATCTACGAAAGGATGAAGTTCTTCTGGGTGGGATTCTATGTAGTCCGGGATGCCTTAGGCAATGGTTCCGGACTTGGTCGTGAATTGGTGCTGGGGCCTTTCCAGGGGCCGCCTGCTTGCCTTCGCATCGCTTATGGCCGCGGGGTTTGTGGCACCGCCTGGAAGGAGGCGCGTACCGTGGTCGTTCCCGATGTCGAAGCCTTCCCCGGGCACATCGCCTGCAGTTCCCTCTCCCGCTCCGAGATCGTGGTGCCTGTCTTTGCCAGCACGGTAGAGACTTGCGGGCGGGCAATGCCCGTACAATCGGCCCCTTGTGGGTCATTGACGGGCCCTTTGCCCGCCGCGGATGGCCATGTGGGTGCCGTGCTGGACATCGACAGTACCTCCCTCGCCACATTCGACTCCACCGACGCCCTCTGGCTCGAAAAAATCTGCCGGCTGATTTGATTTTTCCCCAAACAGTCCTTTAAATCCCTACTTATACACTGTTCCTGTATAGAAAAATAGTCAAAACCTCTACAGGTGCGCCCATTTTTGCCCTACCCGTCGAGGAAAACCCGCAA
>CAMJJO010000107.1 GCA_946406095.1 uncultured Bacteroidales bacterium
ATAGTGTCGGCGGAGGCGAGTGCGAGCGGGAGGCCGATGATATGGAAGCAGCGGGATGCGAACGCTCCGTTCAATACGGTGGCGCACCTGCAGGGCGAGAAATACGCCTATACCGCACTGCTGCCTTCCCAGAAGGCTGACAAGCGTGCCTACGCGGGAATCAATGAGGTGGGATTCGCCATCGCGAACAACCTTTCCTATAATCTGAGGCCGGATTCCCTCGGCTTCGACACCAACAACGGAGAGATGATGGCCCGGGCGCTTGGCTGCTGCCGGACGGTGGACGATTTTCTGGCGTTGCTGGATTCCACGCCTGCTCCCAGATGCGTCAGTGCCAATTTTGCAGTGATAGATGCCTTCGGCGGGGCGGCCTACATAGAGGCTTCCGATACATCCTATGTGCGCTACGACGTGCCTAAGGGAGGGTATCTTTTCCGTACCAACTATTCGCTTTCCGGGGATGAAGGCCGCGGAAAAGGTTTCGCGCGCTATGCCACCATGGAGGAACTGATGGCCCGCCGTGCCGGAAAGGGCCTCAGGCCCCGACGCAGTTTCACCCCCGCGTTCTTCATGCGCACCGGCCGTTCGTTCGTGAATGTGCTGAACGGGGGAGATGCCCTCTGCTGCAAGCGCGGCGGATATCTTTACGATCACGATTTCATCCCTCGCAGCAGCACTACCTCTTCCGTGGTCATCGAGGGCATCGGGGCTGGTGAGCGCCCGGATGCCGGTGTGATGTGGTGCGCAGTAGGGAATACCCCTTGCAGTTACGCCATCCCGGTTTGGCTCTCCGCAGGAGAAGAGATAGCTTCGCCTGTCTGTGGAGATGCTCCTGCCTGCCGTCTTGCAACGGATTTGAGGAAGTCTCTCAGCACTCTGGACTGGCCGGGATATTCCAAATATCTGGATGTCAAAGCTTTGCGCCGTGTGCTTAAAGCGGTGCGCAAGGCGGAACGCCGTGAGCTGAAACTTGGCCGAAAGCTGGAAAAGCGCCTTCGCGTGGCATTCGATGCTTCTGCCGTGGCTGAATATAACGCCGGTGCAGCAGCCCGTTTCGAAGAATTCAAAAACTCTGTATTATGACTTTTACGCCCTGGACCCTGCTGATCGATGTCGGACTGATTTCCCTGCTGCTTCTGCTGGGGAAGTTCCTCCGTGCAAAAGTGCGGTTGATCCAGAGGCTGTTCATACCTCCGAGCCTGATTGCCGGCCTGTTCGGCCTGGTGCTTGGCCCGGAACTCCTGGGCTGGCTTCCTCTTTCCGGAAGCCTCGGCACCTACGCCGGAATCCTCATTGCGCTGGTATTCAGCTGCATACCCCTCACTTCCGCTGGCAAGAAGTCGTCTGACGGACACTCCCGTGTGGGGCGGATGTGGGCGTATTCCCAGGCCGGAATGCTGCTGCAGTGGGCTCTTGGCGGTGCGCTTGGCCTGTGGATCCTCAGTAAGATCTGGCCTGTCAACGGAGCTTTCGGCCTTTCGATGCCTGCAGGTTTCTGCGGCGGACACGGCACTGCCGCGGCCATAGGGGAATCCTTCGCCAACTACGGCGTGGAGGAGATGCAATCTCTCGCCATGACCGCCGCCACCGTCGGAATCATCGCTTCCGTGGTGATAGGCATGTGGCTGATAACCTGGGGCGCGGAACACGGAAAAACCAAATTCCTCTGCGCATACGAATCGCTGGCGCCCGAACTCCGGACCGGAATCCTGCCTCCGGACAAACGCACCAGCATGGGTCTCGCATCCTTCTCTGCCATCTCCCTGGACTCCATGACCTTCAATTTCGCCATGGTGGCGCTGATTGCTCTGGGAGGCTATGGGCTGGCGAAACTCATCTCCTGGCTGTGGCCGGCGCTGATGCTTCCGGTATTCAGCTGCGCTTTTATCGTAGGCCTTCTGGTCCGCTGGTTCCTGAGGCGGGTGAAGGTGGAGGAGCATCTCTCCAAACCCATCATCGGGCACCTCAGCGGGGCCTTTACTGATTATCTGGTGGCCTTCGGGGTGGCTTCTATCAAGCTGGAGGTGGTAGGTCGTTACATAGTGCCGCTGCTGATACTGCTGGCGGTCGGGCTGCTGCTGACACTGTTCTACGTGTTCTGGGTGGGCGCGCGGATACATCGCACCTATCCCTTCGAGAAGTCGATTTTCACCTGGGGATGGTTCACCGGCACAATGGCGATGGGAATAGCCCTGCTGCGCATTACCGACCCCGAAAGCAAGAGCGGATGCCTGGACGACTACGCCTTTGCCTATCTGTATATCGCGCCCGTGGAGATTGCACTTGTGTCGCTCTCTCCTCTGGCTTTCGCTTACGGCCTTGGCTGGCTCTTCGTGGGGCTTTGCGCCTTGCTGGGTATCGGCATTCTGTTATTTGCGGGTTTCCGCGGCTGGATGGCGCGGCCGGAAAGCTAGTTGTTGTACACTTGGATGAATATGAAAAGGTTTATTATACTATTACTGACCTGTTTGCTGGCATTGAGCCTGCAGGCGGCGAAGAAGCCGAAGGCCGACGTTGGCATCAAGTATCTGGATGCCAATTTCAAGTTGTACGACTCTCTACAGAAGCAGATATTCAATTTTGCGGAGACCGGTTACAAGGAATTCCGCAGCGCGGAGCAGTGGGCATCCTTCCTGGAGAGCCAGGGATTCAGCGTAGAGAGGGGAGTGGCGGGGATTCCAACGGCATTCGTCGCCACTTATGGCAATGGCGGCCCCGTGATCGGGATGATGGCCGAGTATGATGCCATCGCCGGGATGAGTCAGGATACGGTGGCATATCAGAAGGTGCTGGTGCCGGGTGCTCCCGGTCATGCCTGCGGACACAATCTTCTCGGGACCGGTTCCGTGGCCGGTGCGGTTGCAACTGCCAAGTGGCTGAAGGCCAACGGCTTGAAGGGAACGGTGAAGCTTTTCGGCTGCCCTGCCGAAGAGGGCGGAGGAGGCAAGGCCTACATGATGCGTGAGGGCGTGTTCGACGGTCTCGACGCCATGCTCGACTGGCATCCCGACACACGCAATACAGTCAACAAGGCCACCGGCCTTGCGAACGTGCAGGTGCTGTTCACCTTCAAGGGCAAATCCTCCCATGCTTCGGGTGCTCCCGAGGCAGGCCGCTCCGCTCTGGATGCAGTGGAAGCGTTCGACCATATGATGAATCTGATGCGCGAGCATGTCCCCCAGACCTCCCGCATCCACTATGTCATAACCGATGGCGGCAAGGCTCCCAACGTGGTGCCTTCGCAGGCCAGCGTAAAGTACTATTTCCGCAGTCCTTCCCGCGAGACCGTGCAGGATATCCTTTCCCGTGCGTTGAAAGCCGCGGAAGGCGCCGCCCTTGGCACCGGCACTACGATGGAGTATGAGCTGGTGTCCGGCAACTATGAGCGCCTGCCCAATGAGGCGATGGCGGATCTGGTGATGCGTTCGCTGCAGAAGGTGGGCGGCATCAAACTGGATGCTCGCGAACTCGCTTTCGCTCAGGCGATTGCGGCCGAGTCCGGCGCGGATGCTGCGCTGATAGACCGCCTTGCCGTAGTCGTGCCTCCGGCCGATGAAGGCTATGAGGCATATGTCTCAAGCGATGTGGGGAATGTGACCTGGGCCGTGCCTACGGGGAGTTTCCGCTATGCTTGCTTTGCTCCGGGAGGAGTGGGGCACAGCTGGCAGCAGGTTTCCAGCGGTGGCACGACCATTGGCACCAAGGGTGCGCTGGGGGCTGCCAAGGTGTTGCATCTGTCTGCTGTAGAGTTGATTACGGATGCCAAGTTGCTTGATGAGGTGCGTACGGAGTTCAGGAAGCGTCGCGGGGCGGATTTCAAGTTCGAGCCGATGATGGGGAATCGGCGTCCGCCGTTCCTGCCTGCAGCTACTCTTTCCGCCACAATGCCTGATATGCGGACGGGCAAAGCGGACTGCTCCGCAGAAAAACCCGAAGAGGCCGGGAATGCCCCTGGTCTCCGCGTTGCTTCGCAACCCTGTACGGGAAAATGCTCCGACCAGGGGCATTCCCGGCCTCCTGTCGTCGACCTGCGTGCCGGGGGGATTCCCTCCATCGTGCCGACATCCCGGCCGACGGCGGATACTACGGGGCTGAACATCTTCCTGAAATCTTCCGCCATACAGAATCAGGCGGAATCCGGGCGTTGCTGGTATTTCGCGACTGTGAACGTGCTGCGCGGGGACTTGGAATTCTCCGTGGTCTATCCCTACTTCTGGGATATGATGGAAAAGGCGAACCTCTTCCTCGTGAGGGCTTGGGAGCATAGGAAAGAGGCTGTCGACAGCCGCTTCAACGAGATGATCTTCCGCAGGCCTACCTGGGATGGCGGGCACTTCATGGCAGCTGTCTATCTTATTGAAAAATATGGAGTTGTGCCATCTTCGGCCATGCCTGAGACCTTCACTTCGCAGAACTCGGCGTCGCTTCTTCGCGAGCTCCGCAAGATGCTTCGCGCCTATGGTCTCAAGATGCGTACCACCACCGATCCGGAGGCTGTGCGGGCAGAGGCTCTGGCCGATGTACGCCGTGTGCTGACCGCCACCTTGGGCGAGCCCCCGGCATCCTTCAGCTTCGAAGGCCGCGAGTATACTCCGGCATCTTTCCGGGACGCATTCGTGGCACCCGGCTTGAGTGACCGCTATGTGATGCTGATGAACGATCCGCGCCTGCCCTATAATAAGATGTACCGCGTGGAGGGCTCACGTCAGGCTGCCGACGGGCAGGACTGGACCTTCCTTAATCTCCCTGTGGAGAAATTGGAGTTTTATGGCCTGGCTTCGCTCATGGGAGGAGATAAGTTCTATTTCACTGTGGATACCCTGCAGGACGCCCTGCCGGACGAAGGCGTTTACGATTCCTCACTGTTCCCTCTGGATTCGCTCCTGGGCGTGCATACAGCCATGTCCAAGGCTGAATTGTTCGATAGTCGCGACATTTCATCCGCCCATGCAATGGCTATGTGCGGGGTGCGTTACATTCCGAGGTCCGGGCTTAGTGATATAATTGTCGACTGGGTAGCAGAAAACTCCTTCGGGCTGGGCCGCGGTGCCGGCGGATACATCCAGATGGACGCCGAGTGGTGGCGCACCTACATGTTCCGTATGGCCGTGGACCGCAAATACGTGGTAGGTTCGCTGAAAGACTGCCTCAGCCAGACTCCCGAAGTCATTCCTTACTGGAACGTCTATTGATCCATACTCCGGTCCGCCGTCGGTCATCGCCTTGGGCGCTCTCCGGAGTCAGATCTTTCCAAAACCGGGCATTTTGCATACAACGTCATCATAAGAAATGATGAGTGATTATCTTCGGAGTGGGATTGCGATGTATCTTTATAGTTAGAAAGCAACAATATAACATGAAACATTTCGAATGGTCATCCCGCTCTGCGTCATCAGCAAAAACCATTGCCAAGGAAGTCTTTCTGCCATTGGCCGGTATTCTAGGAATAACCGCTTTGCTGGTAGCAATCCTATATGCATGCATCGAGTTCGGAAAGGGCTTGACTCCAGTGATTCCCGTGCACGTCGATGACGGCGAGACGGTGGATCCTAACCCTTTACGATTTGCATTTATGCTGATAGGCTTTGCCCTTTCGTTTGTTCTTGCGGCAATTTCTGAACATAAAGGGCGGCAGGGGCGCACATTCCCTGCGTTCTGGTGGGGATATGCCGGAGGAACCCTGTTGTGGCAGTCGGTAGGGGAATGTGCCTGGCACTTCAGTATCCGAAACGAAGATTACTTGATGTGTTTCCCTCATATTGAAGGTGCATCGGCGATATTCATGGTTCTTGTCGTAACCATATTTCTAATCTATTGTTACGAAAGAAAGGCTTTTGGCTGGGGTGTATGGGTGTTTGTGCTTTCATTTGTCGGTAACTGGTTCGGACACTTTATACAGATAGGCTCCTACCCGATTGTAAGCAGCTTGATGGAAGAACGTGCCTGGTTCCAGTTGACCGGCGCTGTAATTGGAAGCCTGACTTGCCTGGCGGCGATTCTTCTTGGCGTTTTCTCTGCGCGCGACACCAAAGCCCGACTCTGTACCAGCCTGATGCTTTATTTCGGACTCGGAATCATCGTCACAGGTGTCGCCGGACTCTGATCAGTGCCCGAACAATAAGTCTGGCTACAGCAGCCGGAC
>CAMJJO010000108.1 GCA_946406095.1 uncultured Bacteroidales bacterium
GACGGCAATACCGTCATCGACCAGAACGACATCACCCGCATCGGCCGGAGCTGGATTCCGGAATGGAACTTCAGCTTCGGAGGCAAGCTCGCCTGGCGCGGCTTCGATGCCGAAATCCTGTTCCAGGGTGTTGCCGGCGTGTCGGTGAACCTGCTGGACAACTGGAACCAGACCGTCGCCTTCATCGACAACGGCAATGCCTATGCTATCGCCGAGGGCGCCTGGGCCTACTACCCTATGGAGGGGATAGATACCCGCGCCACGGCCACCTATCCTCGCCTGACTACCCAGGGCAACCAGAACAACTACCGCCTGAGCACGCTGTGGCTTAAGGACGGGTCCTTCATCAAACTCCGCAACCTGGAGTTCGGCTACACCATAAAAGAAGGCGTCCGCTGCTTTGTGAACGGGCAGAACCTTCTGACTTTCAGTCCGCTGCAAAGCAAATACAATATCGACCCTGAGAACGCTTCAGGCGGATATCCCCAGCTTCGCAGCTTCAACGCCGGAATCAGTCTAACCTTCTAAGCCCCAAAGAGATGAAAAACAGAATCACCATTCTTATCCTTGCTCTTGCGGCCCTGACGGCCGTATCCTGCAACGGCTTCCTCGACACCGGGCTGGACATCAAGGCCACGACCGAATCGCTCGCCACCAACCGCGGCAGCATCTGGAGCTTTGCGAACGCATTCTACACTCCGATGATTTCCGGTTATTCGGTGATAGACGGGAACCTCTTCGCTTCGGCTTCGGACGAGGCGGAGCAGACCTCCGCATCCAATACCGTCATCTACTTCAACAAAGGCATACTCAACAGCAGCGTCAATCCGCTCTGGACCTACTACAACAACTGCTACGAAGGCATACGCGCTGCGAACTACTTCCTCGACTACGTGGCCGACGGAAAGGGTGTCGCCCTGTTGCAGAAGAACCGCAATCTCACCACCGACGCTGTCAACTACGCCCGCGACCTGGCATCGCTCAACTGGTACATAGCCGAGGCCCACGTGGCCCGCGCCTACTACTACGCCGAACTCATCAAGATGTATGGCGGCGTGCCTATAGTGGAAAAGACACAGGAGGCCTCCGGCGGGGCAATGGTGCCCCGCTCCAGCTACGAGGAGTGCGTGGAATACATAGTTAAGGAGATAGATGACTGGAAAGACCAGCTATCCACTTCCTGGAAGGAGAATGCGGGATATGAGGGCCGCCTCACCCGTGGAGCCGCCCTTGCCATCAAGGCCAGGGTACTGCTCTACGCGGCCAGCCCCCTGCACAATCCCTCGCACGACATCGCCAAGTGGCAGCGTGCCGCCAAGGCATCTGCCGACCTCATCTCAGACCCTGTGCTGAACTATGGCCTGGATCCGGATTATGCCGCCTACTTCCGCGGAAGCAACTCGCTGACCAGCAAGGAATCCATCTATATAGTCCGCCGTGCGAACACCAACGACCTCGAGAAGAACAACTATCCCATTGCCACCTCCGGCGGCAAGAGCGGGGTATGCCCTACCGAGAACCTGGTCTCCGCCTACGAATACATCGGCGCCGTCAATCCTTCCGATCCCTATGCCAACCGCGATCCGCGCCTGCAAGCCTCCATCGTGGTGAACGGCAGTGACTGGAACGGCCGCACGATAGCCGAGGCGACCGGAGAAACGGACGATATGGCAAATGCGAACGCCAGCAAGACGGGATATTATCTGAAGAAGTTCCTCACCGACAACCTGAACCTTACCCTCGACCAGAAGGCCCAGCATAACTGGGTGGCTTACCGCTGGGGAGAGGTGCTTTTGAACTATGCCGAGGCCCTGAACGAGGCCTACGGGCCCTCCGTGGTGCCTCCGGGATATCCTATGAGCGCCAAGGCAGCCCTGCAGCAGGTGAGGGACCGCGCCAGCCTGAGCCTCCCTCCCGTGGCCGCTGCCACGATAGATTCTTTCCGGGAGAGAGTCAAGCGCGAGCGCCGGGTGGAACTTGCATTCGAGGATCACCGCTACTGGGATCTCCTCCGCTGGAAAGACGCCGCCACGGTACTGAACCAGCCCGTGAAGGGAGTGAAGATCACCAAGGCCGGCGGCACCTACAGCTATACCGTGGTGGATGTTGCCACCAGAACCTTCAACAATGCCAACTACTATCTGCCCTTCATGCGTTCCGAGATACAGAATTCGGGCGGCACGCTGGAGCAGAACCCCGGATATTGATTAATTATAAACGAAGATGCATATGAAAAAGCTCATCAACATCATTTTCGCAGTTATGGCCTCCTGCGCCGTGCTGTCCTGTGGTTCGGATGTGGAGATTCCGGAAAAGCCGGATACTCCAGTGACTCCGGAAAAGCCGGAAAAGCCCGAAGAACCTGAAGATCCGGGTTTCGGAGGCGACGTCACCTTTACAGCTACCATCGAATCTCTTTCCGACGGCAGCCAGCCGTCCTGGAAGAAGGGCGAAAGCATCTCGATTTTCGATGGCGCTTCTACCGTGAAATCTGCCAATACCGAGGCTGACGGCCCTGTGGCCAAGTTCCCTGCAACCATCAAGAAAGGCACGGAAGGCGTATTTGCGCTATATCCTGCCAACGACGGGGTGCAGTTGAGCGCTACCGGTGTGCTTCTCGATGTTCCCGTGGAGCAGAGCACGGCCGAAGCGGTGCCCGCCTACAGGGTGGCGAAAGGCAAGAGCGACCTTCTGTATTTCAGGAACCTGGTCGCCGTGCTCAACCTTTCTGTCGAGTTCGACGGTGTCACATCCGTGGTAATCCAGGCGGATGATGCCGCCAAGATTGCAGGTACCATCTCTGTGGATTATTCCGGGGAATCACCAGTAGTGGCCGCATCCTCTAACAAGATCGAGGTCAAGGGCGAATTCAAGAAGGGAGAGGTCTATCCAGTGGTGCTTGCGCCTGCAACTCTCACAAGCTGCTCTGTGGATGCCTATGTGGGCGACAAGGTCATCGCCCAGATCGACCTGAGCGGGCAGACCCTGAAACCCGGCACTGTCATGGATATGCCTTCCATGAAGCCCGCCAACCCCATCTACAAGATCAGCCATATGTGGATATGGGGTGGCACCGGCAATTCCGAGTGGGACTTCACCCGCGTGTTCGACCTCTTCACCATGCCGGAACTCTTCAACAAGGAAGACGGCCGCGGCATCGAGGCCCTCAAGGACAACTACCTGGTGTTCAACTCCGATGGCACCTTCCGCAACTGGGCGGGGGCTGACGGACGCAACTGGTGGTTCGTATACAATGGCGAGAAGAACCCTGAATCCGGCGTGGATCTGGATCTTTCCGGCTTCTACGACAAACTTCCCCGTTCCACCGCCACCTATACCAAGGAGGGCAATACCATCACCTTCACCAATCCTGACGGAACCACGGTTCAGGCTGAACTTGTGCCTGCCGGCGATTATGTGATGCCCGACACCAACCCGGAGAAGACGGTCACGATCACCTCCGAAGCACTCCGCTTCAATATCTCCGGAGGGCGCGAAGTATGGGAAGATGTGATTTACACCGACTACTGGAAGGTTGCAGGTTATCCCCGCCAGCTGTTCGTCGAGATCGAGAAGATGCCCGACAGCTTCACGGTTCCTGCTGAATCCCAGACGACCGATGCCGACTTCAAGTTCGAGCCTCCGGTGTACGAATTCGACCTCAGTACCCTGCCTGGCACCTGGAATGTGTATGGCAGCAACAAAGCCCCGTTCGGAATCTGGGTCAACGGCGGCTCCGGCAGCGACCCTGCATTCGTAAGCCCTATCGACAAGGCTTGGTGCTGGAACGATTCCATCTATAAGGAATCCGACAACACCCTGACCATCGCCATGACCGGTGCGACTGCAACCAGCATCACCGGCACAATCAACTGGGAAGCAGGCGAGGACGGCGCCTTCTGGGATTGCATCTGGAACCGTGCCGACTCTCATCTGGGCGAAGACCTGTCCAAGTACTTCAGCCCCATCCCCAAGGGAGTCAGCAACGTCACCGTGGACCTCGCCACCGGCGAAGGCAAGATAAACGGCGAAAAGGATTTCATCTTCCTTAAGTCCGGCATCAGCGTCTTCACCTGCGGCAAGAAACTCGAGGTTCCTTCCGGCTGCTTCGCCCTGGCATTCCACAATATGGACGCCATCCCCGTGATCGAAGCCGACCACTACCAGGACGTCGACCGCTTCGTCAACGCTCCGCTGGATTACGTGATTATCTTCGAGAAGAAGTAGAAGACATTTTATCGGATGAACTCCTCCGGCCCGGTGGTGTATAGATTGCCGAAGCTGGAGGGGTTTACTATTATGCAAAAACCTATTTCAGCTTCTTGATCCCACGTAGCTCGTGAGTGTCGGTAGAAATAATCATCCGGATACGCTTTTTGCTGGACGAAGAGACGATTTCCACCATCGCGTTGGCGAAGGCGTCTCCCGCCAGGAAGGCTGCGATGGCCTGCTGCCGGTCGGTGTATACCGGGCCAATGGGCTTCGAGCAGATGCCTTTGAGGCCCCTGTAGGCCACTTTTTCGGATTCCATCGCCCGGGTGATGTATTCCTGCATTATGTCGATGTATGCAGGGAGGTACACCAGTTCATCCCCTCCGGCCATCACCGCAGGTGCGATGGGGATGCGGACCACGTCGAATCCCTGTTTGAGCTGGTTTTCGTTTTCGGGGTCTCCGCCCTTCGTGAGAGTCATATAGGTGAAGTCGTCGTCGAAGGTGAAGCGGACAAAGTAGTAAAGGTCGGTGTAGCGGTCGCGGGTGTAGTCGGCAACGGAACAAAATTCATATGGCGAAGCCATCCAGCGGCTGCTGATTTCTTCTTTGAGCACCACGTTGAACATTTCCTGCCCGGTGAGAACTATGCGGGTGGTGCGTGACGGAAAGTCTTCCAGGCGGGCTCTGCGGGTGTAAACCCTGCCTTCGCCGAAAGCGGCTGTCTGGCAGAGGCAAAGCAACGCGATAAGCAAATACTTTTTCATCATATCTCTAACAAGGGCAAATTTACACTTTATTTTATTATTTTTGTAATCTTATGAGTGAGTATATAGTATCTGCACGCAAGTACCGCCCGGACTCTTTCGAGACCCTGATAGGGCAGGACAATATAGCCAGGACCCTTAAGAATTCCATTCTCCGCGGCCAGTTGGCGCACGCCTACCTGTTCTGCGGGCCACGCGGCGTGGGCAAGACGAGCACGGCCCGTATCTTTGCCAAAACCATCAACTGCATGCATCCTTCTGCAAATATGGAGCCATGCGGCGAGTGTGAATCCTGCGTTTCCTTCGCGGAAGGCAGGTCCTACTGCATTTACGAACTTGATGCCGCCTCCAACAACAGTGTGGAAGACATCAAAACGCTGATGGAGAAAGTGCAGATTCCTCCCCAGGTGGGCAACTACAGCGTGTATATAATCGACGAGGTGCATATGCTCAGCCAGGCGGCGTTCAACGCTTTCCTGAAGACGCTCGAGGAACCCCCGTCATACGCGATTTTCATACTCTGCACCACCGAGAAACACAAGGTTCTCCCTACCATCCTGTCCCGATGCCAGACCTACGATTTCAACCGCATCGGCATTTCCGACATGGTGCGCAACCTGCGCGGCATAGCAGAGAAGGAGGGGGTGAAGGTGGATGATGAAAGCCTTCACGTGATCGCCCAGAAAGCGGACGGCGCGATGCGCGACGCCCTCACTATCTTCGACCAGACCGTGGCATTCTGCGGCAGCGACATCAAATATGCCGATGTCATCCGAAACCTGGGTGTGCTGGACTACGACTACAGTTTCAATCTGGTAGAGAACTTCCTCGCGAAGGATTACGCCTCGGCATTGCTGGGCTTCAACGATATTCTCTCCAAGGGTTTCAATGCCCTGCACTTCATATCTGCCCTGGGCGAGCATTTCCGCAATCTGCTGGTTGCCCGCACAGGTGGTCTGGATTCGTTGCTGGATCTGCCTGATTCCCTCAAGGTGCGGTATCGCGAGCAGGCCGCTAAGTGCAGCCTGAAGTTCATCTATGATGCCCTTGGAATCACCACTGAATGCGAAGCCGGCTACAAGGCCAGCACCAACCAGCGCCTGCACATAGAATACGCCCTCATGAAGCTGGCCTTCCTCGGCGGCATTCCGGAATC
>CAMJJO010000109.1 GCA_946406095.1 uncultured Bacteroidales bacterium
TTCTCGAGCTGCTCAAGTATGAACAAGGCCGGTAAGGGCACCCTTTGGGGAGCAGGCGGCGGCGCAATCGCAGGCGCAGCCCTCGGTTATCTGATCGGCGGTGACGTCAAGTCTGCAGCCATCGGTGCAACCGCAGGCACAGCAGTAGGTGCAACCACCGGAGCACTCATCGGCCAGAAGATGGACAAGAAGGCAGCAGAACTTGCAGCCCTCAATGCCAAGGTCGAGACCTTCGAGATCAACGGCCTGGAGGCAATCCGTGTCACTTTCGACAACGGTATCCTCTTCAAGACCAACGAAACCGTCCTCAGCCCTGAAGCAGAGAAGTCCATCCAGAACTTTGCCGCAGCAATGGCAGACCTGCCGGACACCGACATCACAATCTGGGGCCACACCGACAACACCGGCACCGCAGCAGTCAACCAGCGCATCTCCAAGCAGCGTGCAGCAGCCGTCGAGAAGTGCCTTGCACAGGCTGGCCTGAAGAACAAGATCGTTGCCGAGGGTAAGTCTTTCGACCTTCCCGTTGCAACCAACGACACCGCTGAAGGCCGCGCTCAGAATCGCCGCGTCGAGGTTTATGTGACCGCCAACGAGGATATGATCAAGGCAGCTGAAGCTGGCACCCTTTAATAGTGCTCTCAAAGCGCTACATAAAGCTTATACTCCCACTCCGCCTGGAGTGGGAGCCTTGTTATTGGCTGGACAGAGACGTTCAGGCAGGCCAACGCGTGGTCGTTCGCTTCGCAGGAAGAAGGACGGTCGGCGTAGTGTCTGAAGTGAACGTCTCCCCAGACATTGACGAATCCCGCATCCAGCCGGTGCTGGATGTCGAAAGCGGGCTGGATCCCATCTCTCCGGAAGAAATCAGCCTCTGGCGCTTCATTGCAGATTATTATCTCTGCACCGTCGGGGAGGTCTATAAAGCCGCATATCCGGGTCTGAAAACCGCTGCAGAAGAAAGCAGCGCCCGCAGCCAGCAGCGGAAAGAGGCGTTGGAAGAACGCACCGTGGAAGTCTGGAAACAGCGCATTTCAAGGCTGGAAGCCCGCCTGCAGGCGAAGGATGCGGATCTTGCAAAAAAGCACGGAGAGGCCGTGCGCTCCCGTCTGGAAAGCCAGCGCAGGGAGATAGCGGCCGAGCTTCAGGCCGCAAGGGACAGGCTGGCTTCGTTCAGCCACAGGCTGGACATTTCCGAGGACTGGTCCGTACTGCTGGCCGGAATCCCGGAAGAAGCCCCGGAGCCGGTTCTGCAGCAGGCAATTGCAGCAGGCAAGCCGGTGCTGCTGAAATCCTCCGACCGCATCCATAATTATGTATTGGCAAGCGCAGAGCAACTCCGGAAAGGGAAGAACGTCTGCATCCTGGTGAATGAGATCGCCCTTGCCGGCAGCCTGTGCGAGGCCCTCAAGGCCAGTTTCGGCGAGTTGGTGCTGGTGCATCATTCGCAGATGACCCGTGCCGCCCAAAGGCGCATAAACGACGCCATCCGCTCCGGCAGGCCTTATGTCCTGGTGGGCACCCGCTCCGCCATCTTTGTCCCACACAGGGACCTGGGGCTGATTATCGTAGACAATGAGGAATCCCCTTTCTACAAGCAAAGCGACACCGCCCCCCGCTACAACGCCCGCGACTGCGCGGTCCAGCTGGCGCGTATCCACGGTTGCAGCATCATCCTGGGCTCCGCCTCCCCTTCCCTGGAATCCATACTGAATGCCCGCAGCGGCCGGTATTGCATGGTAGACCGCAATCCCGACGGGCGTGAAATGCATCCCGGATGCAAATTTACACTTATAGATATTCCGGCAGAACGCAAAAAGAACGGAATGGACGGGGTCTATTCCCGCAAACTGCTGGAGGCTATGCGCTGGAGCAAACGCACGGCGCTTATCAGGGGCTTCGAGAAGCCTGAGGAACTGGGAGAACCGCAGGCAGATGTTTTCACCATCCCCCAGGCGGCCAGGACCGACCTGTCCGCTTATGACCTGGTGGCCATCCTCAACGCCGACGCCCTCTTCGACCCTGCGGATTTCCGTTCGGACGAACACGCATTCCAATATCTGGAGCGTCTGAAGAGCATCTGCCCCAAATTGATGGTCCAGACCAGACAGAGCGGCCATCAGGTATTCTCTATCGGTTCGGCGGAAGCCCTTCTGGAAGAACGCCGCAACTTCAACATGCCGCCATATTTCCGGCTCATCGAATTCCGGGTGCGGGACCAGCGCACTGCTGAAGCCCTTGGCAGAAACCTGGAAAAAGCCGGATTCTCCCCCATGCCCGCCGCTGAAGGGGTTCGGGTCGCGCTCCCCCGCGACAAGCAGCTCCAGGAGAGCAAAAGAAAACTCCGGAAAACCATAGAGGCCTTCCGGAGCACTTTCAAAGCCGATGTCGTAACGGACGTCGACCCAGTCTGATTACTGAAGCTTGTAAACTACAGGGAATACATAGTTGACAGCCACAGGCTCGCCATTCTGCATACCGGGAGTCCAGGCGGGAGCGGAAGAAACGACGCGGACTGCTTCTGCATCGAGTTCGGGATCGACACCCCTGACAACCTTCACGTTCTGGATGGAACCGTCCTTTGCAACCTTGAATTTGAGGAGCACGCGGCCTTCCTTGCCGGCGGCCTTTGCATTCTCGGGATACTCGATCTGGCTGGCAACCCACTTGCCGAATTCATCGGCACCTGCGCCACCGAAACCGGGCTTCTGCTCCACGAGGATGAAAGGAATACCCTCTTCTTCTGCCTCTTCTACAGCTTCTTCGGTAGCATTGGCGGCAGCCTCAGCGGCCTCTGCAGCCTTCTTTGCAGCATCTTCTGCGATGCCTTCTGCAGCGCCTTCCACAATCTCTTCTGCCTTGTCGGCTGTTTCAGCGGCGGCTTCTACAGCGGCCTTCTCGAGAGCGGGAAGTTCGATTCCGCGGAGCTTGAGGAGAGCGTCGATTTCTTCTTCATCGACACCATTGTCCTCGAGGGTGACATCGAATGCATCGTTGAAGATGGCATCGAGTTCCTCATCGTCCTCGATCTTGAACTTCTTCAGGACAGCCTGCTTTGCAGCGACAGCCTCTTTGATGGCGGCGTCGTCACCGGATGCGATAGCGGTCACAAGAGCGTTAGCAGCTTTCTGTGCCTCTGCGGAAACGGTTTCAGCCGAGGGCTTCTTGGTGTTGCAAGCCACAAGTACCATTGCGGCCATTGCAATCAGAGTTAAAACTTTTTTCATAATGATAAATGGTTAATAAATAGTAGGATTACTTGATTCTCACAGGTTGGTCGCCATAGAGCAGGAAACGCTTGGCCTTGCGTATCCATTTCTGTTCCTCGCTCTTGACGTGTTCTTCCACGATGTCGAAGGTTATGCCTCCGCGAAGATACTCCGCCATCACAGGGTCTGCAAGACGGCCGTATAGGCTGTCGGAGATGTGGAATTGGGAATACCTCTCGCCCAGCCAGTGCATCAGCTGGATTGTGTGCAGAAGAGAATGATAGCGGGTGCCGGGAGTAAGTATGAACTGCCAGCCGAAGCAGCGTTCGCCCTCGTAGAGGCCTGCGAGGGGGATGAACGAGCAAGGCCTGGCCAGTACTCCGTCCGGCACGGGGACAGGGTTTGCCTCGGGCTTGATGAAGGGGGCGCCTATCATTTCGTAGGGGCGCACCGTCCCGAGCCCGGGATTCACGTTGGTATCTGTCCAGAGTTTGCCGCCGCAATAGAAATAAGGAGTGAAGACCCCGGCGAAATCCGATGCAGGAGGAATCATCCAGGGCATCAGCGTACGTGCGGTGGATGCGAGCTCTGCCGAAATGACGTGAAGGGATATTTGGGCCCCCACCTCGCTGACATACATCTGGGCTAGCTCGCCCAGGGTCAGCCCGTGCCTGTGCGCCGCGGCAGGAGTCCACACGTCGGTCTCGCCGGCAGGAAGGGTTCCCTCCACATCGCGCCCGGCAGGATTGGGATGATCCACTATATATAGCGCCGGAGCATCCTCCATGGACGCCAACAGCGATATCAGGCGCAGCACGTCGATGGTGATGGGGAAATACCTCGACCCGGCGTCCTGCACCTCCACCACGACCGCGTCCAGATCCTTAAAATCTTCTTCCGAGAAGGAAATGTGGGCAGTGCCCGGCAGGGCTTCGTCCCCGGGGAGGAATATCTTTGCAAGATTCCCTCTCCGGCGGAATATGTCATATAGATAGCTTTCCTTTTCCGCATCCCAACAGGCCTGGGTACAGAAAACACCGACCTTGCCATCACGCAAGGCCCTGTCCATCTGGTCTTCTATGGGAGTGGTGCGGAAAGAGAACATCAGCCTATGATTTTGTTTGCTAGGGCGACAACCTCATTGCCTAGGGCGACTGCGCGCTCCTCGGTAGGGGCTTCTGAATATACACGGATGATGGGTTCGGTGTTGGACCTGCGGAGATGCACCCATTCACGGGCGGCTTCGAAGTCCACCTTGACTCCGTCTATGGTATTGACTTTCTCGTTCTTGAAGGTCTCCTTCATCGCGCCCAGGATCTTGTCGATAAGGGCGCTGTCCGAGAGGTCGATGCGGTTCTTGGCAATGAAATATTGAGGAAGCGTCTTCTTGTATTCGCTGACTTTCAGGCCGTTATGGGCGAGTTTGCTGAGGAAGAGGGCGACTCCAACCATCGCATCGCGGCCGCAGTGGCTGGCAGGATAGATGACTCCCCCGTTGCCTTCGCCGCCTATCAGGGCGTTCACCTCGTGCATCTTGGTGGTCACGTTGACCTCGCCTACGGCAGATGCATAATAGGTGCCTCCGTGGGCCTCGGTGACATCCCTCAGGGCGCGGCTGGAGGAAAGGTTGGAAACGGTGGCGAGGTTCTTGACGCCCTTCCGCACAGCCTCGTCCAGCAGATAATCCGCAACCGCCACGAGAGTGTATTCTTCCACGAAAGGATTGCCATCTTCGCAGATGAAGGCGAGACGGTCCACGTCGGGATCCACGCTAATGCCAAGGTCTGCTTTTTCGCGGACGACGGTGGCGCTGAGCTCGGTCAGGTTCTTGGGAAGAGGTTCGGGATTATGGGCGAAATCCCCCGTGGGCTCGCCGTAGAGAGTGATGCATTCCACTCCCAGCTTCTGCAGGAGACGGGGCATTATGATGCCTCCGACAGAGTTGATGGCATCCAGCACCACCTTGAATCCGGCCTTCCGGATGGCCTCGGCGTCAACTGCCTCGAGGGCGAGGACAGAATCAATATGCTCGTCGGTGTAGTCGTGTTCGGTGATGTGCCCGAGCTCATCCACATCCGCGAAATCGAATTCTCCCTTTTCTGCGCAGTCCAGGATGGCCTGTCCCTGCGCGGCGGTAAGGAATTCGCCCTGCTCGTTCAGGAGCTTGAGGGCGTTCCACTGACGGGGATTGTGGGATGCGGTGAGGATGATGCCGCCGTCGGCGTTTGCAAAGCGCACCGCCAGTTCGGTGGTGGGGGTGGATGCGAATCCGCACTTCACCACATCCACGCCGCAGGCAATCAGGGTGCCGCACACGAGGTTTTCTACCATGATGCCGCTGATACGGGCGTCGCGGCCGACCACAACTTTATACTTCGCGCCGTTGGGAGCTTTGCGCTTGCGGAGTTCGCTGCAATATGCGTAGCAGAATTTGACTATGTCTACGGGAGTGAGAGCGTCTCCTGGAGCGCCTCCGATGGTCCCTCTGATTCCGGATATAGATTTTATCAACGTCATAACGCGCAAATATACAAAAAAAGCAACGACCTTGTCGCTGCTTTTTGTTATCCTTTTAAGAAAGAAGCAATTATTTCTTTCTTGCCTTGTATCTCTGATAGAACATATCAACACGGCCGGCGGTGTCGACGATCTTGGTCTTGCCGGTGTAGAACGGATGAGAAGTGTTGGAAATCTCAACCTTTACGAGGGGATACTCGACTCCGTCCAGGGTGATGGTCTCCTTAGTGGTGGCGCAGCTCCTGGTGATGAAGGTGTCCTCGTTTGACATATCCTTGAAAACTACAAGACGGTAGGATTCGGGATGGATTCCTTGTTTCATTTT
>CAMJJO010000110.1 GCA_946406095.1 uncultured Bacteroidales bacterium
GCGCAGCTGGTCGTCTTCGAGGGTGCCGTTCTCCACAATGGGATTGCGGGATTCGCGCCGGTAGGATTCCTTGCGCGCACCCACGAACTCTATCTCATCCCCTTCGAAATGCAGCATGGCAGTGCCGAAGTTCTTGAAATAAGAGACGCTCTTGCCGGTTTTCTCGCCAACTGCCTGGGCAAAGTCGATGCCGCTGCCTTCCACTACTATATCGATATCGTTGCAGGGGCGCCCGAGGAAGCAGTCCCGCACGAATCCGCCTATGGCGAATGCGCGCACGCCTCTCTCGCGGGCGACTTCGCTCACGATTCGGAATATCTTCTTCTGGACGTATTGTGCTGTTACAGTAGGCATTGCTTGCTCATTTCAAGGTATTTGGGAAAGTATTTCATGGGAGCGAAACCATCTTCCCTGCGGCTGTAGACAAAAGTCTGCGTGCCATTGGTGAGGAAGATGTATTTGATGTGAAGGATGGCCGAATAGCGCAGTGCCTGCTCGGCCACCGCCTCGCTTATGTCTACATCCGGCCGCTTGCATTCCACTATCGCCAGAGGCTTGCCATCCCCGTTGTAGACGACTATATCTGCGCGCCAGCGCTTCTGCCCGTATTTCATCGGCACCTCGCTCATCATCAGCCATGCGGGCACGAGGGCTTTGTCTGAGAGCTGGCCTATGAACCATTGCCTCACCCTTTCTTCGGGGGTGGCGGCAACCCATTTGCGGCGCAGGGGATCGTAGTATTTCTCTTTCTCAGGCATTCAGTATCTTGGCGGTGAGTTCTATAAGGAGCTGGTCCGGAGCGAGGGTGGCGCCGTCTCCTCCCTTGCCAAGATAGTCGAATTCGCAGAGCAGGGAGATGACTTTCATTGCCGAAGGAACCGGATAATTGCGGATGGCGGCATCGTATTCCCGGAGGAAGTAGGGATTGACCCCCAGTATGGAGGCGCGCTCCTGCTGGTCCATGCGGGGATTCTTCTGGAGGGCGGCCTCGTATTTGAGGATGCGGTAGAAGTGCGTATAGAGGGCGCTGACCGCCATTGGCATTGCGAATTTGGCGGCTGTGCCTATGTGGGTGGCGATCTTCAGGGCCTTTGCGGAGTTCTTTAGAGAAAGCTCGCGCGTGAGCTCGAAAACGCTGAACTGGCGGGAGATGCCCACGTTCTTTTCCACATCCTCCACCCGCACCTCGCTGCAGCCTTCCGGAAGGTTGCGGAGGAGTTTCTCCGTCTCTGCTACTATCACGGAAAGGTCCGTGCCGGCGGATTCGCCGAGAAGGGCGGCCGCCTGCGGTTCTATTCTAAGCCCGCGACCGGCGTAGTAGGAAGAAATCCAGTTGCTTATCTCATAATCCCGGATGGCAGGGGAGTCCACTACTATGCCGTTCTTCTGGACGGATTTGTAGAGGGATTTGCGCTTGTCGGCAGATGCCTTGTGCATCAGCAGCACCAGGACGGTGGAGTCCAGGGGCTCGGCGCAGTAGATGGCCAGTTCTTCCAGGCTCTTCATCTGCTGGGCCTCCTTCACCACCACCAGCTGCCTTTCCGCCATCATGGGGAAACGGCGGGCGCTGGTGATCACCTGCGAGGCGGTCACGTCCGAGCCGTAGCAGATGGTTTCGTTGAAATCCTTTTCGTAGTCCTGTAGGCAATTGTCCACTATGGCCTGGCATACGAGCTCGGGGTAGTATGGCTCGTCCCCCATCAAAAGATACACCGGAGCGAATTTGCCGGCGCGGACGTCGGAAATGATGCTCTGGCAGACTTGGGCGATATTTACGCTTCCCTTGGCCATATCTGCACAAAAATACAAAATTTTATGATTAAATTTGTGGGTTAAGTTAAAACAGAAGTCAATGGCTATTATCGAATGCAGGGAAGTCTGCAAAAGTTTCGGGGAGAAGGTGGCTCTGGACCACGTCAGCCTCGAAATCCCCGAAGGGGGAATCTTCGGTCTGCTAGGCCCGAACGGAGCTGGCAAGACCACTCTGATACGTATCATCAACAGAATTACCATTCCCAACGGAGGAGATGTCCTGTTCAAGGGACAGCCCATCACCCAGGCCGACGTGGAGAAGATTGGATATATGCCCGAGGAGCGTGGTCTCTACCGCAAGATGAAGGTGGGGGACCAGGTGATGTATCTCGCCCAGCTCAAGGGAATGAGCGCAACCGCCGCACAGAAAGCCCTCAAGGAATGGTTCATCCGTTTTGGGATCCAGGATTGGTGGGGCAAGAAGGTGGAAGAGCTTTCCAAAGGAATGGCCCAGAAACTCCAGTTCATTACCACGGTGGTGCACAAGCCCTCGCTGATGATCCTGGATGAGCCTTTCAGCGGTTTCGACCCTGTGAACGCGGACATTATCCGCAAGGAGATACTCCGTCTCAAGGAGGAAGGGGCGACCATCATCCTCTCCACTCATAACATGGAGAGTGTCGAGGAACTCTGCGACAATATCGCCCTCATAAACAAGAGCAAGCTGGTGCTTACCGGCGGCGTGGATCACATCCGCCGCGAATATGGCAACAACAACATCGAAATAGTGTACACCGATGCCGACGGCCGCCACACCGAGGTGGTTTCCCGCGAGAAAGCCGGCAATGAGGTGCTCCAGTCCTTCATCGACAAGGGCGCTACCATCAACTCCTACAGGGAACTGATGCCCAGGATGAACGATATATTCATTAAACTTGTTACGGGAGGGGAGGCCCCTGAAAAATGAATCTGCACAAAACAGGGATCGTAATATCCCGCGAATATCTCAACAAAGTCAAGAAAAAGAGTTTCCTTATCACCACCTTCCTGGTGCCGATACTTTTCGCCGCCATCTGCATCCTGCCTTCGCTTCTTATGATGAACGTTAAGGAAAAGAGCCAGAAAGTGGCCGTCGTGGACTATTCCGGCATAGTGATGCCCTATTTCGAGAGCAACGAAGCCGCCGAGTTCACCGATTGCAGCGGAGAGGATCCCGCAGTGCTGAAGGATGAACTCAAGAGCCGCGGGTTCGACGTTCTGGTGGTCGTTTCGAAGCTGGATAGCGCCAAGAGCGTGAGCATCCAAACCTTCAGCAAGAAGCCTACCGGGGTGGATTTCAACTCCAGCCTCCGCGTTCGTGCCAACAAGGCGGTCGAGCAGTACCGCATCGGCACTTACCAGATTGCAGGTCTCGACCAGATAATGAAGGATGTGAAGGCAGACGTGAAGGTGAATGAATTCACCCTCGACGAGAGCGGCAATGCTACCGTCTCCGAATCTGGCATCTACATGATTGTTTCCATGATTCTGGGAATGCTGATCTATATGTTCATCGCTATGTTCGGCGGCTCCCTGATGTCTTCTGTCATAGAGGAGAAGAGCTCCCGGGTGGTCGAGGTGCTGGTGTCTTCGGTGAAGGCGACGGAGCTGATGTTCGGCAAGATCATAGGCATTGCCCTGGTGGCACTTACCCAGTTCGCTCTTTGGATCATCCTGACTCTCCTTCTCGTGCTTGGCGCAAGCGCCATTTTCGGTTTCGGAGATATGATGAACTCGGCCGACATGATGGGGATGGGGGCCAATATGGGCGGCGTGGATATGGCCGCAATGGCCCAGAACAGCGAGATGTCCGTGATATTCACCACTCTCTCGCATATTCCCTGGGGGACGCTGATCATCAGCTTCTTCATTTTCTTCATCCTCGGCTATCTGCTCTACGCTTCGATGTATGCCGCTATCGGGTCTGCGGTGGAGAACGAAGCCGACACCCAGCAGCTGCAACTGCCCGTCACCATCCCGCTGATGCTTGCATTCTTCATCGTGTTCTTCGCGTTCAAGAATCCGGAGAGCGCCGTGGTCTGGTGGGGATCGATGATTCCGTTCACATCTCCTATAGTAATGCTTGCGCGTATTCCTTATGGCGTGCCGATATGGGAAATCATAGTGTCGGTGGCACTGCTTTTCATTACCTTCGTCGTCATGGCCTGGGCTTCCGCAAAGATCTACAAGGCAGGCATCCTGATGTTCGGTAAAAAATCTACTTGGGCTGATCTTTGGAAATGGTTAAAGCAAAAATAATCCTTGTTGCGGGGCTTGCCCTGCTTTGCTCCTGCTCCCATTGCTTCAAGTGGGAAAAGTTTGATATCGACGGGCACCGCACCGGAGTAGGTGTGCCGACGGCAACCAACGCTGCCGAGGTGATAGGTGTGGTGGAGGATGGCGTTTATACTGCTCCGAACGGCAAGGTGTTCGAAGGTGGCTCCACGCCCGAGGTCGCACGGCTTCTTTTGGAGGTGCAGCCTGCAATGGCGCGCCTGAAAGAGGTCGTGGCCTATGCTCCGGAGCCTATGATCAAGCATAAACCGGAGGATCCGCTCTGTAACTTCATCGTCGACAGGCTGTTCGCCGACGTATCTGCCCTGGTCGCTCCGAGCGGCCGCAAGGTGGACGTCGCCTTTACCAACCGCGGCGGCATACGTCAGGACATCCCTCAGGGAGAAGTCTTGCTGGACGACATAGTGTCGATGCTTCCTTTCGCCAACTACCTTTGCTATGTGCAGCTGGAGGGGCGGGATCTGCGGGGCATCTTCGAGTATATGGCCGAAAACGGCATCCAGGCGGTCTCAGGGGCCAGGATAGTCATCAAAGACAAGAAGCTCGTTTCTGCAGAAGTCGGAGGCAGACCCATCGATGATGACAAACTCTACGGAGTTGCCACCATCGACTTCCTGCTGGACGGAGGCGATGGATACAAGATCGCCCGCAACGCCAAGGATTACGTGCTCTCCGATGTCAAGATAGGGGATGCCATCCTTGCCGATATCCGCAAGATGACTGCGGAAGGGCAGGAACTCAAGTATTTCACGGACGGACGCATAGTTAGGGAGAAATGAAAAAGATTCTGACCATTCTTGCTGTATGCCTTGCGGCTGCAGCCTGCCAGCCGAGGCTGGTGATAATACATACCAACGATACCCACAGCCATTTCGATCCGGTTCGCGGCGGAGAACAGGATGGCCTTGGAGGCATTATCGAACGTGCTGCTTTCGTGGATAGCATCCGCGCTGCCTATCCTCCGGAGAAAGTCCTCCTTCTCCACGCCGGAGATTTCAACCAGGGTACGTCTTATCACAGCGAACTCGGCGGTTCTCTCGAGCCGAAGATGATAAATGCAATGGGCTATGATTGCATCACTCTTGGTAATCATGAGTTGGATGAAGGGATCGAGAGCCTTGCGGAGCGTCTGAGTAAAGTGAAATGTCCGGTTGTCTGCGCCAACTGCGTATTCCCCGACATCCTTCAGCAGTACGTTACCCCCACTGCCGTTATCGAAAGGGGAGGGATGCGCATAGGCATCATCGGCATGGAATCGGATATCGCTACCATGGTTGCTGCTCCCACTGCCCAGCGCATACGCCAGCTGGATAATCTCGAGACGATTACCAAATGGACAAAGCATCTTCGCGAGGAGGAAAAATGCAATTTCATCATCCTGCTGAGCCATCTTGGATATGATGTGGATCAGGAGATCGTGCCACAGACAACTGGGCTGAATCTTATCGTTGGAGGGCACACCCATACCTTCGTGGATGATATCATCTACGTAAAAGATGCCCGTGGAAAGAAAATCCCCATCATCACGGACGGATGCTGGGGACTTCAGATGGGTCTGATAAAGATCAGGTAATCCTAGATGTCGATATACAAACCTACGCTGATGAGGTTTTCCAAATTGATGCTGCCTGGGAGAATAGTTCCCGGGCAGTATTTGATATATGCCCCGTCTCCGTCGAAATCCAGGACTGCATAGTAGGCAAGGCGGAAATTCTGAATCTCACCACCATAGATGATGTCTTTGGCCCGCTTGCCATTGTCGTCACGGAATTTGTTCTTGACCTTGTTGCAGCGGTCCAGGTCGTAAACAGCCTCTGCGCCAAGCTTGAGGCCAAGCTTGCCGAAGCGGAAAGCGATGTCGGCCGGAGCGCTGAATCCGAAGGCGCAGATCTTGGA
>CAMJJO010000111.1 GCA_946406095.1 uncultured Bacteroidales bacterium
AAGGTGGCCCTCTGCCTGCACTTCGACCACGACCAGTACTCGCGCAGCTTCTATCCTTACGCGGAGATTCCCGTGCAGAGCAACATAGTGTTCGAGCGGGTGCAGGTGCTGAACGAGATTCCCGCGCTGATCCAGAGCCGCACGCCGGTGGACAGCATTATCCTCCGCGACTCCCGCATCGGCAGCAGCGAAATCCGAATGCTGCACGCGCTGGACACCGAGGGGATGGTCTACGACACCACCGTGGTCCGACTGGAGAATGTTGAGGCGGATGATCTTTCGAAGCTGGTGCGCACCGCCGGCCGCCCGGTCCGGGTGGTGGGATCCTCTGCCGCTCCAGCCCTATTCGAAGAGGGCTGAGTATCCGGGGATAAGGCGGCCTGCAGATTTCAGGACGCCTTCCTTTTTATAATCCATCCCCACGACCTCATGCTGCGGAGTGATGGAAACGAACATGTCGGTGAAGTTGACTGTGCCTTTGTAGGTGCGGGCGCTGCCGGAAAACTTGTAGATGTAAGCTTCCACAGCGTCGAGGGAGTCGTTGGCGGCTAGGCGGGCTTCGATGGCGGCCAGGCCTTCGAGGTGTCTGAGGTCGTTCGCGGCATCCGCGTTCTTGGCGGCTTCGTTCTTGAACTTGCCTTCGGTCTTGTATTGGACGGCCAGGTTAAGATTCTGCTTGCGCCTGATTTCCAGAGTGTTGCGCCGGCGGGCGATCTCTGCGCCGAAGGTGGTGGAATCTACCAGTTCCAGGGCGCTGAAGTAGACTTTGCTGTCTTCTCCCGTCTGGGCTGCTATCTTTTCGGTGATGGCGGCCTTGACGGGGTCGTTCTGTTTCTTGCCGCAGGCTGCGAGGATGCAGGCGAATGCGATTAAAACGATAATATGCGTTCTCATATTCGCAAAGGTAATAAGGATTTGCCATATTTTTGCTAAATTTGCGCTCGGAAAAATCGACACAACAAAACATTATGCAACACATTGATTCTTACGATTTCACCGGCAAAAAAGCTATTGTCCGCGTTGATTTCAATGTCCCCCTCAACGAAAACTTCGAGATTACCGACGACACCCGCATCCGTCGCGCAATCCCTACCCTCAAGAAGGTGCTCGCCGGCGGCGGCTCGCTGATCATCATGAGCCACCTCGGACGCCCCAAGAAAGTGGATGCCAAGTTCTCCCTTAAGCACATCGTCGCCCACGTGAGCGAGTGCCTCGGAGTGCCCGTTCAGTTTGCAGATGACTGCCAGACTGCCGACGCCCAGGCCGCTGCCCTGAAACCCGGCGAGGCCCTGCTTCTCGAGAACCTCCGCTTCTACGCCGAGGAAGAAGGCAAGCCCCGCGGACTCGCAGAGGATGCCTCCGACGAAGAGAAGGCCGCTGCCAAGAAGGCAGTGAAGGCTTCCCAGAAGGAATTCACCAAGAAGCTGGCTTCCTACGCCGACTGCTACATCAACGATGCATTCGGCACCGCACACCGTGCACATGCCTCCACCGCCCTGATCGCCGAGTACTTCCCGAACGACAAGATGTTCGGCTATCTGATGGAAGGCGAGATCAAGGCCATCGACAACGTGCTCAAGAACGCCAAGCGCCCCTTCACCGCTATCATCGGCGGCAGCAAGGTATCTTCCAAGCTCGCAGTTCTGGAGAACCTCCTCACCAAGGTGGACAACCTGATCATCGGCGGCGGAATGGGATACACCTTCATCAAGGCAATGGGCGGCGCTATCGGCAACTCCCTGCACGAGGATGACCTCATCCCTCAGGCCCTGGACATCATGAAGCGTGCAAAGGAACTCGGAGTCAATCTTTCCGTTTCCGTTGAGACTGTGGTCGCCCAGGAATTCAGCAACGATGCCCCCCATAAGACCGTCCTTTCCATGGAGATTCCTGAAGGATGGGAAGGAATGGATGCCGGCGATGCTTCCCTCGCAAAGTGGAAGGATATCATCCTCGGTTCCAAGACCATCCTCTGGAACGGCCCCGTCGGCGTGTTCGAGATGCCTACTTTCGCAAAGGGTACCCTCAAGATTGCCGAGTATCTGGCAGAAGCGACTGCAAACGGCGCCTACACCCTCGTGGGTGGCGGTGATTCCGTTGCTGCGGTTACCCAGATGGGCTATGCCGATAAGGTGAGCTATGTTTCCACCGGTGGCGGCGCAATGCTCGAAGCCATCGAGGGCAAGGACCTCCCCGGCATCGCAGCTATCCGCGACTAAAAATCGCCCGTTCCCAGTAAACGGTTGACAGTCAATTAAATACGCAAAATGGGGTGCTGTTTTTTCGGCACCCCTTTTTGCATAAATAACTGATATATAAATACTTGCTTGGAACGCCCTTTTAAAGTATTTTGCCAAACAGGATGGGATACGTATCTTTATTATATCTATATTTGCATATAAACTGATTACCATGGTAGAATTCCCAGATAAACAATGGAAAGATTATGAGCTGCTGGATAGCGGCTGCGGTGAGAAGTTGGAGCGGTTCGGTTCTGTCGTAACCATCCGTCCCGAGCCTAAAGCGCTGTGGGACAGAAGTATGCCGGAAACGGAATGGCGGCGGCTCGCGTATTTTTCCTTCAAACTGGCCAGCGCCCAGAGCTCCGGCCGCGATTCCGGAAAGGGCGGGAAGACTGCCGGTTCCGGGGCGATCGAGGACCGCGGTACCTGGGAGCGTCATAAGAAGGCGGATGACCAGTGGTATATCCGCTATGGCGGAGAAGCCGGGAGAACCGATGGCGACGGCCCGCAGTTCCGCCTGCGTCTGGGCCTGACCGCCTTCAAGCACGTGGGCGTTTTCCCGGAACAGGCCCCGAACTGGGAGTTTATCTACCGGCAGGTGAAGAGGATAACGAATGGCGACCGTCCGAAAGTCCTGAACCTCTTCGCATACACCGGGGGCGCATCGCTTGCGGCAAAGGCGGCCGGTGCGGACGTCACCCATCTCGACAGCATCAAGCAGGTCGTCACCTGGGCACGTGGGAATATGGAAGCCAGCGGCATGGACGGCATACGCTGGATCGTGGAGGATGCGATGAAATTCGTGCAGCGCGAGGAACGCCGCGGCAACCTCTACGACGGCATCATCCTGGATCCCCCCGCCTACGGGCACGGGCCGAACGGAGAAAAATGGAAGCTGGACGACAGCCTCTTCGGCCTGCTGAAGAGCGTTTCGCACATCTTGAAGCCGCAGAATTCCTTTATGGTTCTCAACCTCTACTCGAACGGCTACTCCGCCGCCCTGGGTGAAACATTGGTCCGAGAGGCGTTTTGCGGGACTCAAAAGGGGTCCCCGAAAACTGCAAGTTTTTGGGGTGATCTTTCCAGCGGCGAACTGGCCCTCAACGACCCCTACGGCAAAACCCTTCCCCTCAGCATCTACGTCCGCCTCGCCCGCTAGCAGCGCACCGCCACCACCGCCATCACCGCCATCACCGCCATCATCGGCAACCAACCATTCAAGCATATGACCAAAAAAGAACTGAACGCCCTTCCCCTTATCGAACAGGGAAAATACTACTACGACGAATACAATATGGCAGAGGCCTGGATTGCATTTTCGAAAGCGGCGGATGAAGGAGAAGCCGGTGCCTACGCTTACATGGGAAAGATGCTTTACGAAGGGGATTGGACCCCCGATTACAAGCCCGATGTCAATGGAGCCCTTGACTTGTGGGAGACAGGGATGGACCTGGGAGATGCTAAGTGCAAGGAGCTGTTCGAGCAGCACAAGGATGAGGAAATGCTGGACCCGCAGGAGATAGAGTTCGAGAACGGAGACAGCTATTATGGAGATGTCGACGAGGCCGGCCTGCCGCACGGAAGCGGCCATATGGACTATAAACTCAACGGCTACTATGCTTCATACGACGGCCTGTGGCAGCACGGAAAGCGTTGTGGCAAAGGCCATTACCACAAATTCAGCAAGGGCGGGGGCGCAAGCCACAGTTACGATTACAATGGCGAGTGGCTGGACGACAAGGAGCACGGCCAGGGCACGGCCAGGCAGAGCGACGAAACCGGCGTCCATCTCAGCACCGTATCCGAAATTTACACTGGCGGATTCCGCGAGGGCAAGCGCCACGGGCACGGAATAATCTTCCGGGACAGCTTTGACGGAAGATTCACCGATGGCAAGGACCGTTTTGAAGGCGAGTTCGAGGATGGAAGGACTGTCGGCCACGGAGTCTGGGAGTATGCCAACGGGGCCAGGTTCGAGGGCGAGTTCAGCGACTACGGCAACAAGAACGGCCACGGCATCTATACCTTCGCGGGCGGCGGGAAGTTCGAGGGCGATTGGATAGACGACACCCTAGACGCGGAAAGCATCAACTCCGAAGGGAAGACCCCGATCCTGCTGGTCACCGAGCACCATCAGGGCATGGACTACAACTATACCGGCAAGTTCCTAATGGTTCCCAAGCCAGGGATTAACCTGTACGAAAACGCCGCCACCCTCCGGAGGGACTCCTCATTCGACATGGAGGATGCCGGAATCGAGATACTGGAGGTAGGCCCGGATAGCGTCAGCTACAAGGTCAAGCCTGAGTTCAATCTGGGCTCCGTGGAGATAACCGACACCATCCGCCGGGGCGAAAGCAAAAAGTATACAGTGTCGAAAGATTGCGTCGCCACCATCTACGACGAGGATTACGACTATACGATAGAATGCCGGCTGGAAATTTGCTGCTGCTGAAAAATAGCTGCCGCTGACAGTCAAAAGCGTTTACCGAGCGCGATGCACGAGGTCCTGGAAGATGGGGAGGAAGGTGGTGTTGCCGCCGCGGGCGTAGAGGAGTTCGGGGTGGAACTGGACGCAGAGGATCCCTTCGCTCTCCCAGGCTTCCACTACACCATCCGCGGAACGCGCGACCACAACTACCCCCGCTCCCGGCTCTTTTACGGCCTGGTGATGGAATGAATTGACCATCAGAGAATCGCAGCCCAGAATCTCCCGCAGGCGCGATCCTGCTTCAATGTAGATCATATGTGTTCCCACTCCGTCCGGCTCGCTTTGCCGGTGGTCGATGGCGGCAGTGGTGCCGTTCACTCCGCTACCGATCTGAGTCGGCAAATCCTGATATAGCGATCCTCCCAGCACCACGTTCATCAACTGCTCGCCACGGCAGATGCCAAGGATAGGCAAGCCGCGCCGGAGGGCTTCGGTGGCCAGAAGGAAATCGGAAGTGTCCCGCGCGCCGTTCACCTCGACCGTGGCATTCAGCACCTCCTCGCCATAACGGGCAGGGGCGATATCCTCGCCGCCGGTCAGCACCAGCGCATCCACATGCGACAGCACCTCCGAAGCTTCAGAGGCAGAAAGCACCGGGGGCAGCACCACCGGCACTCCGCCGGCAGCACGCACCGCGGTCAGGTAGGCATCGCTCAGCGACACCCGGCCCTCGTCCCAGCAGCAGGAAACCCCCACTACCGGGCGAGACTCCCGGCATCCGGACAGCACTGCACCCAGCAGCACCGCCAGCAAAATGACTCTTTTCATCATTTCTCAGTTGCAGAACCGACCAGGTCGGCAAAACTCTTCTCGATGCTGTCTCCCAACTCCTTCTCTCCGCCCAACTTAAGCGAATCCGCCAGGAAATAGATATAGTTGCCGCAGAGCTCGAATTCATCCTTCGCGAAGCCGTAGAACTCCAGATAGAAGGCCGCTGCAGCCAGCACCTCGTCGGCATACTTCTTCGCCAGCTCGCGTGCCTTTTCGTTCTGCCCCAGCTTGCAATACAGCTCCACGGTCTTGACCACCATGTAGTCGTTGCCGCTGAAACCGAGGGGCAGGGAGCAGACGGGGAAGTTCACCATCGCCGCCTCGCTGCGGTCCAGCATCTCCAGAGCACGCTCCGGCTGCCCGGCGGCTATGAACGCGTTCGCGCAGTTCACGTGGAGGTTGCGTATGCCCATCACCGCCAGGAAAGTGTAGCAGTTCTGGTAGTCCACGAACCA
>CAMJJO010000112.1 GCA_946406095.1 uncultured Bacteroidales bacterium
TTTGCATATATGTTGGAAGATAACAGGATCAAGGTTTTTCTGGCGGTGGTGGAATGCGGCAATTTCACCGCAGCGGCGAACAAGCTGGGCATAACGCAACCGGCTGTGAGCCAGAACATTGCCGAGCTGGAGCGCATCCTCGGGGTGCAGCTGATGGACCGCGCACGCGGGGAAATCGCGCTGACCGAAAACGGCCGCCGCTTCGAAGGCTATGCCCGCCAGATCGCACATTGGTACGACGTTGCGAACAGGGCTTTCAACCCCGATCCCCTGGCTCTGAAACCCCAGCCGGTCGAGCCTGTCCGTTTACGCCTGGAGGATGGTTCCGAGGCCGAAGTATGGGCTTCCGGCAAAGATATTCACATAGAACTCAAATAATACCCGCATCATGAAAATCGGCATAATGACGGCGATGGACCAGGAGTACGAAATGGCTCGCAAGGTCCTGGCAAACAATAGCAAACACGAAATCATTCCCGTACACTGCGGCTGGGGAAAGGTCAACTCCGCAGTCAATGCGTATAAACTCATAAGCGAGCATCATCCGGACTGCATCATCTCTACCGGATGTGCCGGCGGAATCGCCAAGGATGTCCATCTGCTGGATGTGGTCGTTGCGGCCGAAGTGGCATACCACGACTGCTGGTATGGAGAGCCCAACGAATATGGGCAGGTTCAGGGGTTTCCGGCCCGTTTCAAGGCCGATCCGGCATTGCTTGCCGCTGCCCGGAAACTCGAGGACAGCCGCCTCCGTTTCGGCCTGATGGCCAGTGGGGACCGTTTCTGCTCAGGCCCTGCCGACACGGCAATGATCCTGGGGCACTTCCCGGATGCTCTCGCCTGCGACATGGAATCAGGCTCCATCTCCCAGGTCTGCCACATGCATAATGTTCCCTTCCTCAGCATGCGCGTCATAAGCGACACTGCCGAAGAAGAAAACCGTCTCGGCCAGTTCGAAAACTTCTGGGAGACGGTCGGAAGCGAATCTTTCGAAATCTTGAGCGCGTTTATCGACGCTATAGATTAAATCCACTCAGTTTCACTTCAGGCTTGAGCGCTATGTCGAAATGGCGCTTGAGCACCCGTGCCGTAACGCATTTCTTCTCGCCGGGGAGGAGGTGGAAATAGTTGTCGGACCAGTCCACCGGAAGTATGCGATAATCGTCCGGAGTGCTTCCGAAGGCTGATGTCGAAAGGCCTGTGGGGGCGGGACCCGAGTTGACGGGTTTGTTGTTCAACAGGCTGAGTCTCAGCATCATTGCAGGTTCTGAGCCGGTATTCTCCAACTCCACGGACACCGTATAAGCTTCGTCATCCTCCGTTACCTTATAACTCTTGCGCAGCTTTGCTGCAGGCAGCTCGTTCAAGGCGCGGAAATCATCTTCCGGATATCCAAGCACGTAGAAATTCTCGGAAAGGAGAGTTTCTCCATTCTTCAGGCATAGCTTGAGGAAACTGACCTTGCCTTCCGGCAGTTCCACTGAAGGGCCTTCGAAGGTGCTGTCGCCCGGCAGGGCCGACAGTTCGAAGTCGTATGACTGGATCTGCTTGCCGTGCATGTCCAGAAGTGCCGCGCAAGCCTGAAGGGGGCCGAGTCCATCTGCTCCCCAGTTGGTTACCTCCAGCTTTTTGGAGAAGGCATTGTATTGGATATGAACCAGTTCGCAGGCCTTCTTGCTGGCGAAGTATGCAGCATCGCCGTCGAAGAAGTAGTCGTAAGGGCACCACACCAGCGAAGGCCAGGCATTGTGGCTCATCCACAGGAGAATGCCGCGCCGGTTGTTGCTGCGGCTTTCGAATACGGCGCGGAAGCCGTCATAATCCACCCACTGGGCAAGGTCGCAGAACTGCTTGGCGGAAGCAGGCTCGCCGAAACGGGAGACTACCGCCTCGTTGAACTTGTCCACGTGCTGCGCATTCTCGATGGCAAAATCATGCACTCCCCACATATCGTTCTGGGGCCAGAGTTTGTCGGCGGGGATGAAGCGCAGCAGGGTCTCGTAGTTCGGCACATTGGTGACACCCCGCTCGGAATGCATCCTGTCCTGCCCCCAGAGATTGAAGTATTGGGAAGAAGAATGCCTGAAGTAGGGGCCTTCCCCGCTCACTAACCCTCTGGAAGAGTGGGAGATATAGAAAATATCGCCATGCTCCCTGGCAACCAGCTTGCGAAGCTCTGCATCCAGGCTTGCGGGAGGCAAGCCCTCGTTGCGGCCGCAATACAACACTACGCTGGGGTGACGGCGTATCTTGCGCACATAGTCCTCCGCATTGTCCATGAAGAGTTTCTCGTCGTCCGGATCTGGACCGTCGGAAGGATTGGCGAGCCAGAAATCCTGCCAGACCATGATGCCGTGGCGGTCGCAGGCCTCGTAGAATTCTTCGTCGGCAGTCTGCCCGACCCAGTTGCGTATCATGGTGAAATTCATCTGCTTATGATATCCTACGGCGATGTCGTAGTCGCGTGCGGTGTAACGCAGGTTGAGTTCGCTGAAGCCCCAGTTTCCGCCCAGCCCGGCAACGCGGGTGCCGTTAACCCAGGCGGTCAGGCGCCCGTCTTCGGTAGAATAGCTCACCTGGCGGAGGCCCGCTTTGAAATCGAGTTCATCCGAAACAGCGCCGTCCTGGAGCACCGCCACCGAAGCATCATACAGATAGGCTTCGCCATAACGGTTGGGCCACCACAGGCGTGGGTTCTCCATCCGGATTGTCTTGCTGACGCTGCGCTCTTCTCCTGCCGCGAGCTCCACCGGCAGCTCGAAGGACGCATCTCCTATCTTTCCCTGCCACAGCACTTTGCGGGCATCGGGGGCGGTATTTCTAAGCAACGCCTCCACCGTTACATCCGCAACGCTGGTTTCGGGCAGATTAAGCACAGTCTTTACTAGAGGATCGGATACGGTGACATCCCCCTTCGTGCTGAAGCAGACATCCCTCCATATGCCTATGTTGCGCCCGCGGACGGTGGGAATCCAGTCCCAGCCTATGGATGCGTGGAAAGTGGGATTATCGGCCCCCAGCACGCCTCCGTTCGGGGGTATGCGCTTGAGAGTGTTGCCCTTGGCCGCACCGGGAGTGGCAGGGCGGTGGATCAGCACCTCCACTTCATTGTCCCCTTTGCGTACTATATCCGTAACATCGAAGCGCGCCCGGGTGAAGGCTCCGTCTATCCTGCCGAGGGCCTTGCCGTTCAGGCTCACCTCCGCCTTCCAGTTGATGCCGCCAAAGTCCAGGAAGACCTTCCGGCCCTCCGCACCTTCGTAAGGAAGGGTGCCGCGGTAGATGAAGTCAGAGTTGAAGTATGAGTCGGAGATGTACTCCTGGTCGTTTGCGTAGGATATGTCCGGCACGGCGCCGAGGTCCATATAGCTCACAAGCACGGTCCCGGGCACTTTTGCGGGGATCCACGCTTCGGGATTGCCCGCTTCGCTCGCGCGGGCGAGTTTCCAGGCGGATTCCGGGGCTTCGAGATCGTTGCTGCCCCAGACTTCCCATTCTCCCATGGCGATGGGCTCTCCGTTCGCGGCGGGTTCCATCTCCATCTTTATATAACGGCCGCTGCCTTTCAGGGGCAGTTCGTTTTCTTCGCCGAAAACGGCAACCCTGTGCCACTTGCGGCCATCTTTCGATGCCAGAATACGGCCGGATGCGGGACGGTTGGCCCAGTGGAATACGCAGTGGTCCAGTTTGGAGATAGCGCCAAGGTCCACCGTCAGCCACTGGGCTCCGGCATCTTCCGCCACCCAGAAACTGTGGAATTCTTCGTTGCCCACGACATCCAGGCGCTTGCCGTCCTTGAAGAAATCCCACTCCAGAAGCACCCATTCCTCCACTTCCTGGCCATCCAGGATAAGGCGGTAGCCATTTCGGGCCGGATCCGGCGTGATGCCGAAACTCATGGCCGTCTCCTTCCTGGGGATCAGGTCGAGGTCCATTTTGTGTATGCTTTCCCAGCTTGCGCCTCCATCCTTCGTGGCCTGTATTTCGGCCGTGGGAAGAGTTTCCGGGCGCTCTGCCTTATATCTCAGGGCCATGTTCAGGCGCATCGCATCCACCTCCTGATGGATGCCGTGCTCAAGGATGCTTAGTTCGTAGTGAGGATCCGTCACCTTGTAATGCACCGCCCTGCGATGCTGGAAGGCCGATTCTTTCCTGTATTTGGGCGCGGGGCTGCCGTTCTCGAGCACTTCGTAGTAAACGGGGACGCCATCTTCGACGATGCCGTCCGTAACCAGTTGGGCCGTGTAATAATAATCTATGGCAGAAGAATGGTAAGCCGCCCTGTGGAGGGCGATGTTACGGCTTTCTTCTGTCTGGGCACAGGAAACCAGCGCCACGAGGGCGATAGCGAGAAATGCGATTCGGGTGGATTTCATGCTGATTTAGTTTTTTCAAATATAGCAATAACGGCCGATAAATGCTATATTTGTGTCATGAAAAAACATGCACTAAAACTTGCACTGCTCCTTTCTGCAGCATTGCTTATCTGCTCTTGCAATAAGAAAGAAGAATATCCGATGTTCTGGACCTGGCTCGAGGACATCCCCGAAATCGACATGGAATCAGCCTTCACCCACATGGAGGAGGCCGGTCTGGATGCAGTAATGCTTCACGCACCTTCCGTCGAGGCATACAAAAAGGATGTGGAGATTGCGCATCGCCACGGAATCAAGGTATATGCCTGGGTGTGGACTCTGAATCCGCCCCGCCAGGAGCGTGCCCAGATGCTGGAGGAGCATCCGGACTGGTTCAGCGTCAACCGCCTCGGAGAGAGCGTGGTGGATCACAAGGCCTATGTGCGGTCCTACAAGTTCCTCTGCCCGGCGCTGCCCGAGGTGCGTGCATATCTCGAGAAGAAAGTGGAGGAGATCTGCGCCGTGGACGGAGTGGAGGGCATCTGCCTGGACTACTGCCGCCTGATTGACGTGGTGCTCCCGGTGTCGCTGGCTTATAATTACAACCTGAAGCAGGATACCGAGGTATGGCCCGTTTACGATTACGGCTACCATCCCGCGATGTTGGAGAAGTTCCAGGAGAAATACGGCTATGATCCTCGCGAGCAGGAAGACCCTTCCCGCGACGAGAAATGGTGCGAATTCCGCTGCGAGCAGGTGAACGAGGTTGCGAACATAATGTGCGACGTGGCCCACAAGGCCGGCAAGAAGGTCACCGCTTCTCCTTTCTCTTCCATAGGCGTCTCCCGTTTCATGGTTTTCCAGGACTGGACCAAGTGGAATCTGGACCTGGTTCATCCCATGGCCTACTGCGATTTCTATACGATGGATCCTTCCTTCGCTCGCGACGTGACGCTTTCCAACTATCAGGAGAAACCTTCCGGAATCACATTGATGTGCGGTGTGGATACCGAGCTTGGAGGGGATCCGGAGCACATTTTCGAGAAGATGGATGCTGCATTCGGCGCCGGAGCGAAGGGTATCTCGCTCTATACTATCGAGGGACTGAACACCGCAGACCTGCGTGCCCGCTTCAAGGTGTATGCGGATAGCCTCCGCGCCGTGCGTGCTGCCGGCAAATTGCCCGAACCCCCGATGACCGCTCCTTCTATGGATCCGTTCGCGAATGCAGGAATGATGGCTGTGGTTGAGCGAAACATGCAGCGCGTTATCGCCGGGCAGGCAATCCACGAGTTCAGTGTGAACGGTATGGTGGAGGATGACCTTTCAGTCAGCTATCCCGCCCTGGACCTCGGCGAATGGGAACTCGTGCGCGAAAACGACCGAATCCGCGTCTATAACGTCACCGACCGCGCCAGCGGCATACGCCTGGAAGTCCTCTTCATTACATACGGCCAGATTATCTCCGGCTGGGATGTCCGGCTGCTGTAGCCAGACTTATTGTTCGGGCACTGATCAGAGTCCGGCGACA